>JABMPH010000490.1 GCA_013203805.1 Bacteroidota bacterium
ATTTATCAGCTTTGGCGAATTATTGTGCATTTAAAAACTAACTTGCTGTTCATTTATCGTATAACACTTATAGCTCAAACTCAGACGCCCCATCTGTAGTAGTTAAGTTATCAATAGCAACTTCTACTTCTTCCTTTATAACCTTACCAACATAATTCCAGAAGGTGGGTTGTAAAATGGTTCTCTCAGCAATAGATTGAGGAAGAAAACGTTTCATTTCTTGTTCAAAATCGTTTTTTGTATTGCTATCATCAAGAATCATTAATTTATGTCTAGACAACAAAGAGATAAAGTCATTAACCTCCTTATTTCTAACTGACAGTTTTTGCGTAATTAAATTGACACTTTGTTTAATACGTTGCTGTTTTAGCCAAATGATATCCCAAACATCTCGCGGTTTTATTCGTCTCTCCCTGTAAGCAAAAGCTAGCATTTTATCAGCCATTATTTCAGTTAAACTTTGAACAGCAATAGGCAGACCCGACAACTGAAATTTTATACCATAATGATCAAGTATGGGTCGGTGCTCAATATCGAATGATGGCAAAGAGCAAATATCAATGTGCATTTTTTGCGAAGGTAAATCGGGACGATTATTATGCTTTTCTATTGTCACCTTCCAAGTTGATGTGTTTGATTTTAATAAGCGCGGTTCATGAACCGAAACATTGAGGCCATATTTTTTCTCTAAATAACCTTTCAGCTGCTCTCCAAGCCCAGAGAATTTTTCGATTTTAAAATTTAAACCAGCGGTAAAATCCAAATCTTCTGAAAGTCTATTGGCGTCATAGCATAGTCGAAGGGATGTTCCTCCAATAAAAGTTAAACCTTGCAATAGACCTTCTTTGTGCAACACAAACATAATGTCATGATGCAGAATTTCCTTTTCCACTACATCTTCTAAACCGATTAATTCCGGTTGTCTTTTTAAGGCTTGTTCGACCAATTTATTTAGCATAACTTTCCCATATAAAAAGCCCATATAAAAAGCCCATGTACAGAACTCATATTCAAAAATCCACCTTCATTCATCTATTGTTTCAATCATACTGATATTACGCCCCACTCTTTTGAGATCTTTTACGGCTTTTTCTTTTGTCGCACGAAAAGCGCCAATATCAGGATCAAAATAGAGGTTATCTTTTATCGATTCAATTTTTCGACTAGTATGAGTGAATTCAATTATTCCATACTTAGTTTTAATAACGCCAGATCGTCCTGTTGTCATCACAGTCAGTCGATCCATCATCACTTGAGATATTACCCCTAAGTAACTCAGTTGAGACTCTAAACTTATATAAACCAATTTATCCCAATGAATTATGTTTGCAATTTTAACCAAAATCCCCTTACCTTCAGGTGGTACCATCGGATTGATAAAAACATTGGTGCAGACTTTTTCTAATACACCAACTTTAACCGCCTTATGTAGATATTTAGCAAAATTTAAATCTACTTCTATATCAATTAATAAAGCGAGATCATTAGTAGTAAACAAGCCACTATGCCCAGTTTTTACCGACTTCAGTGTCGCTTCTGATATTTTTCTCAGTTTACTCATGCTCACAAACTCTGATGTTAAATATATTTATGCGTTATAATGCCTTTTTGGCGAAATTTTGTTAACTAATATTGGTAAATATACATTATTTCGCCCTATAAGCGAAATAATGTATATTATATAAAGATATTCATCGTCATGTACGATACGGATGTCGACCATCGGCAACCGTTGAGCTCCAAAGATGATTGACGTTGAACGGATTGGTCACTATACTTACCACATACCATTCAAGTGATAAGTATTTGACTCAATGAAAACCAACAAAACAAGAAAAGCAGTTGTTTTTCCTAGGAATAGAAAGGTTCTTAATATTCTTGGTGAAAATATTAAACTTGCTCGTAAGCGAAGAAATCTAACTCAAACTTTAATAGCTGAAAGGACTGGGCTTTCAAGGTTAACGGTTAGAAAAGTAGAAATCGGTGATCCCTCAGTTTCTATTGGCCATTATGTAAATG
>JABMPH010000491.1 GCA_013203805.1 Bacteroidota bacterium
GGGTTGGGATGTGAACATCAAGTCTTTTCATATTTCTGAGATTTATATTTATATTGTTTATCTTACTTATTGGATGACCGCAAAAGAAAATTTCAAAAAATAAATCTAACACTCTACTAATTATTTATTAAAACAAGGAGATTAGAATGAAATATATTGATATCAAAAGTGTAATCATTGGAATATTAGGAACAGTCTTGATATTTGTTTTAATGGGGGCTAGTAACCAAGATAAAAATTTGGGGGATATTGAGTGCAAATCCATTACAGTTTACGGTGGTTCCATAATAAGCATTAATAATGAAGGAGTACCCTCGACAATTCTTGGTACTGGGGATGATGGTAAACAAGGCTTTTTGGCAACTTTCAACTCTGACGGAGAAAAAACGACTTATCTAGGTTCTGGTGAAAAAGGCGATGGTTATCTTAAAACCTTTAATGCTACTGGGAATAAGACATCATTCCTTGGTACTAATGGTGAAGGTACTGGTTCGTTGGAAACCTATAACAGTTCCAAAGTACGAACTTGTGTTGTTGGAACTTCAAAGAACGGGGACGGTATTTCTGCGATATACAATAAAGGTAGTGAACCAATGTTTTTTCTTGGAAAAGATGATTATGGTTGTTACATGGTGACCTTTAATAATGATAAAAAAATAACATCCTATATTGGTTCAAATGAATATAGTGGTGGTAGCATTGTTACCTACAATAATAATAGTAAAAAAACCACTGAATTTGGGACAAATAAACATGGGGGAGGCGGTATTGAAAACTACAATGCTAATGGTGATTTGATCACCAGAATTGGAACAAATTACTATGGTGAGGGCGGTATTGAAACGATCAATACCAATGGTAAACCTACAACCACACTAGGGACAAATATAAATGGAGATGGTGGGATTGCTACATATAGCGCTGATGGAAAAGTTACCGTCTCAATGAAAACAGTTGAAAAGGTTGGTGCTGTTGCCACATATAATTCTAATGAAAATTTATCTGCAGTAATTTCATCAACGGATAACGGTGGTTATCTTAATATCCTTAACTCCACTGGAAAAACAACATCCATACTTGGGGAGACTAATAATGGTGGAGGTATTTTTCAGATATTTAATGAATATGGGGAAAAAATTAGTCATTTAGGCTCAAGTAATAAAGGGGATGGATTAATTTTGTTATATGACAGATATGGTGAAGGAGGTTGGGGAGAAAGTGGAATTAAATAAATTTTGCAAAGGAAAAGTTCATGGCTAAAAAAGAAATCGAAAAAATTACAACCCCGTGTATATACTACGTCTGTATATTGAATTTGCTTAACCAATGGAGATTAAAATGAAAACTATAGACTTAAAAAGTGTAATCATTGGAATATTAGGAACAGTCTTGATATTTGTTATTATGGGCACTACAAATATAGGTGACGACTTTGGGCATATCCAAGCTAGGTCAATTGCAATAATTAATGAAGATGGTAGTCCACAAATATATTTAACTGCAAGTAAGGAAGGTGGGCATTTTGCTGTTGCAGACAGTAGCGGTAATAAATGTATTATAACACAGAATACGATATTTTTTATAAATAAGAATGAAAAGTTGTTTGCGACATTAGTAGCTAATGATGACCGCCAACATCTTAAATTTGGTGGTCAAATTGGTAAATCAATTACTGTTTTATCTTCTGGAAAAGATGGTGGCTCATTAATGACGACTGATAGTCAAGGAGCTTCATTATTTAGTTTGATGTCAGAAAAGCCGTATGGTGGACTTTTGAAAATTGGGAATCCGAATGATGATAAATATATGTCATATGTAGACGGTAAATTATTATTTTCTGCTAACGGAGAAACAAACTTGGTAATATCAAATGGTCAACTGCAGACAATTAATAAACGTGGTAACAGAACAATTATCCTCGGGACTAATGATAATGATGAAGGATCGATTGTAGTAGCCGATAAAGATGGAACAGCTTTTTGGGGTAAATAGGGCAAATCTTAGATATTGCATGAGAATCAAGATTCTCCATTGTTGAGATTATTAAAATATTGACAGAAAAGCAGATAACCTTCATTCGCATCTTCATTACTAAATGACTACAAGCTTAATTGTTTTGATTTAATTACTATTTTCATTCATTCCTTCGGACATAGTAC
>JABMPH010000492.1 GCA_013203805.1 Bacteroidota bacterium
GATTGAATGGATTAGGATAAGCCTCAAATACTATTAGCGGGTCACCAGTTATCAGTTGCGGATTGTCTACCGTTAGTTGTAGTGGGAAAGCTCCTGTACCCCACACTGTGCCCCAGCGTCCATCTTCAGGTGAATTTCCCGACCCAGGTGTCATTGCATATTCATTAAATATCCAAACGTCTTCTGTAACTGGGTCTAAAGCAGCACCACTATAGTCACCCCAACGATTTCTAGAGGTTCCATGAGTTCTTTGGTACTCTCCAACACCTGCAGCAACTGTTTCTGTTCCTCGCACACTGTTGAAACAGGATCATTCCAATGCTGTGCTGCCGCATAAGCTCCGCAATATATTGAATCACTGGAAGCAGAAAAACCAAAGTAAGCATTCCCCTGACTATCAACTGCCAACGATGGGTAAAAAGTAGAAACTTCATATCCGGCACCTGCAATATCATCACCACCAATATTACCCTGATCATCCAAGGTAGGAGGCCATGTTGAAGTATCTAACCGGAACCAATGTGCTGTGGTTTGACCTGCGTTACTTGCATCATAATCAGTGTTAGGAAGTATAGTTGCAGTAAGCCATAACATTGAGCCATGATTGGGATCATTCCGCCAGACCGCATCCAAAGCCTTGCTGGTATTAACTTCAATATCCATTGCAGTACTGCCAAGCTGTGGTGCATCAGGAAGATCTGGCCAACCAAATTCTCCACCAACATCTTCAATATTTCCAACATTTACGCCCGTAGTGCTAAAAGTTGTACCATCTGGAGTTATTGGTAATGGATTATTAACGCGAGCAACCGCTACCCATTCATCTGCACCATCACTAAGACTACTGTAACCAACAAGATATGTACCTATCCCGGGTCCTGGTCCACCGGCACCAAATATCTGGGCAGGTTGTAAAGTCATAATAGGTGGATTTTCAATTCCAAAATAGGGATCTAAAGCTTTCCAAGATGTCAAACCACCACTATAAAATCCGTCTGTAATTCCCTTATCAATTATCCAAAGCCTTACACCCAATAAAGTGTCACTGTCAAATGTAAACATATTATTTGTAACATAAACTACCTCTTCATCAACTTCAAAACCGGGGTAATCTGCCAAACAAGGGTCTCCACCAATAATAGTTTTTGCATCTATATCATAATACCACCAATCGGCAGCCGTAGCTGTAGTTGGTGTAGCATCCTTCGAAACTGCTAATAAAATATGTGATTCATCGGTGGCGCCACCGCCATCAGACTGGCGAATTGCTTCTGAAGTTACAACAACAAAACGATCCTCAAAATGATCCCAAACTACTTTCGGATCAAATGTCAAAGTACCTAACGGTGGACCTATTTCAGAGAAAAAACCGGACAATCCGTCTCTCCAGAGTAAATCACCTGCCTTAGTCCTGCATTCTATCATCATGTTTACAACTGCGATAACACGATCAGTTCCAGCAGCTCCGCAAGCATCAGGTGGTACAACCCCTACTCCGTTTTCAGTAACATTGTCATCAAAATCAAAACCGTAAAAACCTGAAGAAATATCTAATGTTAAGTCATCACTACCACTATGAGAACCTACTAGACTGCCCCTAATCGGTTGTTGTAACTGATATGAACCACCTGATCTCTCCGTTGGCCCCGAACTAAGAATAATACCCTGTCCAAAAAGTAACGTATTACACACTAAAAAGATTAAAATAAATATTTGTCGCAAGGAAAATGCAGGTATTTTATCGAAGGGGTCACCTACATAAAAAATCAGAAAATTCATAGTATACCTCATAGATGTATGTTTAATTATTAATTTATGACCAAGAGAGTCTTGATTAGACCTAAGATACTATAATTCGTATTTAATAATCCAATATTTTACAGGAATAATGTTCTATTATCCTAATTTTAACTCGCTACATTCAAGCGTTTCTAAAAGCTTTCTTTATAAGACTCTCAAAAACACCTTTCAAAACTAAGATTCTCATAATGTTGAGTTTTGAGATAAATACCGTATTCATGAACACTCTGTCAATATAAACCTGCTAACTATGCCATACTATGACACATATGACAGAAATACCGTTCCGCAGGCTCGGTTTGGGTAGGCTTATAATCGTCCTTATTTGTTCTCATCAGACGAATCCCTTGCAGGTTCAATTGGCTTCCAGCTTACATGAAGATCAATCAGGCCTCTTCGCGCTCGCCAAAAATGTTTAATAGGGCTAAAGTTAGCTTCAAAAACCTTATTCAAATACTTAGGTGTATTAAGGCCATCTTTTACATAAGGAACATTAGACCAAATAGATTGGACTGACCCATCCTCCCTTAAAGTCAGGTGCCACGTAAGAGGGATATGCTCAGGATCAATTGTACCCAGATCGGGCGGCAATATGCCATTTTCGAGTGAGTGTGGTATTTCATTTGAATGTGAAAGATGTGGATTTAAAAAGAAGCCATGCAAACCGTTAATACTGTACCACCCTGCAAGGACTACTACCCCTATATACAGAACGGGACCTCCAACCAATCCCAATAATCCGTTGGGAATGCTTCGAAAGCTGAGTTCCCCAGTGGCCAGAACGCCGATAACTGTTCCCACTGGTGCAGATGCAAGCAAGGCTATGAATGCTTGGTCATTATTGAGACTAGGAAGATTAGATTTGTGTTTATGATGCTGCGATAGGCTAATAGAATCAATCGTTAGCCGCTTCTGCTGTCCTTGAATCTGAAGTACTGTGAAAATTATAAGCAGCATGATCATTTTTATTTGTCTCAAAATATCTTATTCCTTACTTTAATGTGTCTCTTTATCTTAAGAGCATATTATCTCAAAAATGTTCTTTTAAGTTAATATCGTTATTCTACTTTACCAACCTCAATGACGCTCTAAATAGTTGAAAATAATAAAGATAAAAAGATTACAATATCTTCTTATTGGAGTGTTTTGTATTACTATCAAATCTCTTTCTTAACATATTAAACAAAACTTCTCGATAAATACAATATTTCGTTTATCCGGGTAACTCTGCAATTCATTATTGGGTTTACACCGAAATATCACTTCTAAAGTCCATTATCAGAGTATTATTGGATATTATTAAAAACCTTCCTTTATAAGACATCTCAAAACTACATCTCAAAAGTATAAATCTCAATAGGTTGAGTTTTGAGACACTATTTCCCGCGACAGACTAATAATCCGCTAGTTCAATGCCTTTCAGATTTCTATATAAATCGACTGCATACCTATCTGTCATACTACTAATAAACATTACAGTATTGAGTATTTTTTCATAGTTATTTTTGCCAGTGTGATATTGTGCGGGTAGTAATCCTAATATTTGATTTCTTCCTTCATAATCCCTTTTTGCAAGACGGGATTTAACAAATGTATGTAAAAGGAATGGAATAACTTTAAAACCAGCGGCCTCAATTTTAATTACCGTTTGCGATTTGTATATTTTTTTCTTCGAGATGCTTTTTATTTCATTTAAAATCTTAACAAGCTCAGGATCTAAACTTTTAATAAGTGGTTTATCATAAGACCCATCTAAAATACCATCTTCGTTCTTTAAGAATATTTTTGAAGTTCTATAAATTAACTCATATATAATAAGACTTCTCAAGTATGTTATTATACTGCGTTTATCAATTATCTGATCAAGTTTTTTCTTGAATTTAGAATTTTGACAAATCTTGAGGATAGAAATATAATGTTCAGTAATCTTTTTAAATGAAATTAATCCCATATTATATCCATCTTCAAAATCAATAATACGGTAACAAATATCATCTGCTGCTTCGACCAAAAATGCTAAAGGGAATCTTTTATAAGCAATATCATTATTATGAGTATTCTGTGAGATTAAACTTAATTCTTTTGCTATCTTTTTGAAAAATTTTACTTCGGTTTGGAATAACCCATATTTTGTAAGACTTGCTTTTCTCTCATCTTCCCTATTTGGTAAGACTTCTTTGGGATATTTACAATAAGTACCATATGTACCATATGTAAGATGAAGCCCAACCGAAGGACTAGATTGGGTGTCTAATGTTGATGCGATCAATCTGAAACCTGAGCTATTCCCTTCAAAGTTCTGAAGATCTGCTTTTTGTTTAGTACTAAGTCCTTCCAAGAATTGCTGTGCCCTATCGCTTTTAAAATAGAGATTAATTGCATCCTCGCCTGAATGTCCAAATGGGGGATTTCCAATATCGTGTGCTAAACATGCAGAAGAAACCATATTACCAAAGTCTTGGGGCTTTATTCCCAGTTCATTTTCTATAGAAGGATATCTCTCTATTACATCCTTTCCAGCAATTGTCCCTAAGGACCTTCCGACAGAAGAGGCTTCAAGACTATGAGTTAATCGATTGCGAACATAATCTGATTTGGGAAATGGTAAAACTTGTGTTTTGTTTTGTAGTCTTCGGAAAATAGATGAAAATACAATTCTATCAAAATCTTGTTGAAATCCAGATCTAATATCTATACTATCTGTTGGCGTTTTTTTATCAAGCCTTTTATTTGCATTTTTAAGAAATTGAATCCATTTTTGTTCAGACATAGAAATAACCTTTTTTAAACAGTATTAGTAACTGTATCAAAAACCATCCTTTTTAAGACTTTACCAATTTAATTCAAAAACCCGTCTCATAACCACATATAACTGTATCAAAACTCATCTCAAAATCAAAGTCTCAAAATGTAGACCGTTAGATGAGTATTGAGATTCATGGAATAAGAATAGTAATAAATAGGAGTTACTATGCTTATTGGATATGTACGCATCAGCACAACAGACCAAAACCTTGATCTACAATTAGACTCTTTAAAGCAGGTTGGATGCGAAAAGATATATGAAGACCAGGCTAGTGGAGCTAAAACAGATCGCGATGGATTAAACGGTGCTCTGGATTTACTTCGAAAAGGTGACACAATTGTAGTGTGGCGCTTAGACAGGCTAGGTAGATCCTTGAAACATTTAATAGAAGTAATGAACCAGATAAATGATATAGGGTGTTACTTTAAGAGCGTCCAGGAAAACATTGATACAAGCTCACCTGGTGGAAAGTTAATCTTTCACGTATTTGGTGCTCTTGCAGAGTTTGAACGTGATATTATTCGCGAAAGAACTAAAGCTGGACTAGCTGCTGCAAAAGCTAGGGGTAGGATTGGTGGCAGACCCAGAAAGATGGATAAAAAGAAGATTGGTTATGCCAGGACACTAATGGATGATCCAAAGAATACTGTTGATGATGTATGTGAAATTCTTGGTGTTAGTAGAGCTACGTTGTATCGCTATTTAAAGAAATAGGCTTCGGTCTATTTCTTTTTTCTATTTATTGTTCTTCGTTTTTGCTTGGATCACAAACTATTGTCTTTATGGCTATAAAGTTAGGATAAGGCCATTTCTCTATTATACTTACTCCTATACACTAAAGGTGATAATCCAGTATATTTTCTAAAAGTATTTCTAAATGCTTTTTCATCATTGTAACCAACCCTATACATAACCTCATTCACTGTTAACACAGAAGATTCCAACTTCTTTTTAGCAGCTTCTATTTTTACACGTTGTATGTATTCTGAAGGTGTATTGGAAGTTGCCTTTTTAAACCTTCTTAGAAAATTTCTACTGCTAATAGAAAACATGTCGGCGATTTGATCGATATTCAGCTTCTCTTCATAATTATTCTCGATAAAAATCTGAGCCTCTCTAATTGCCGGATCATTATGTTTTTTTTGGCCATTAAAGATTATAAAATGCCTTTGGTCAATCCGATCCAACTCTATTTCAGATACTTTTGAACACCAAATCGCGGTTTCTCTGCCATAGTATTTTTCTATTAGATACAACAAAAAGTTTAGAAAGGAATAGGCGCCACCGCTCGAGTATATTCCATTATCCTCACTAATAATATTTTCCGGCACCAGTTTTACTTGAGGATAACGCTGTCTAAATAGTTCGTGGGTGGTCCAATGCGTAGCGCATGATTTCCCGTTCAGTAATCCCGTTTCGGCTAACAATAACGCTCCTTTACATAGACTGGCTATTTCTGCATCATTTTCAATTCGTTGTTGTTTTATCCATGGGATAAATGACTTATTATTTTCAATTTCCTTTTTGAGATTTCCACTAATAGCGGTCACAATTATTAAATCTGTTTTAAAAATTTCATTTATTGCTTTAGTTGGGATTACTTGAAAAAAGTCGTTGTATTGAACTGATTCAAGATTCAAACCTACCAAATCGATTTTGAAACGATTTTCTTTTAACTTCTTTATTCCTTTGTAATAAGCGTTTGCCATCATTAAAAGGTTGTAGGACCCGATGATGGTGTCTATGATTGCGTCTCCGACCGGAACAAGTATGCTTATATGTCTCATGATGCGATTACAAATGTACGCATATATTATGGCGGAATAAACCAGTCATGTTGTCGTATAAGACACCGGATATATATGTATATAAGCCATATATTTGCTAGACCTCATAACTTAAAAATGGAAATATTATGATACCACCGAAAGAACCCTTGCCACCTATCCTCGCCGAACCTACAAAGCTTGGTCAGGAGATAAGTATTACTGGAAAATGGATTCCCATAAAACAAAGCGGGTGGTTCAGAAAATCTGATGAGTCGAAAGAGATACTGAAAGAGTTAGAAGACATTCATATTAATGCCAAAGGCCATGCAGGTGTGCTGTCGACCGAATTCAACCATGGTGTTGGAGAGGATGCTGTGATAATTCACCAGGTATTCAAAGATACAGACGCACTTGTTAATTATTTTACAAAGACTGGTACAGATCACTTAGATGCACTCACCAAGATCGCCAAGGCCAAGTTACACCTCGTGCGTGGAACAAAAATCCCCGCTCTTGCCATCAAACTATTGACCAAAAACGTGCCTGGGATGTTCGGAGAATTTCTATTTGGATACGTGAAGGAGGACTACAAACGACCTGACCAAGAGACAGCCATCATGGTAACTGCCAAGTGGACCTGTAAACCAGATGTTTTGAGCCACTTGGAAGATCTCAGGTACTGGTGGAAGCGAGTAGGTACTGACGCATATTTTATGGAAAAAGGTCTGCTCAGATTTGAGGTTTACCAAGTCATTGGTGAGGATGCCTTAATAATCCATGAGACATTCAAGAACAGTGATGAACTGAAATTCCATCTTTCGAAAGGCACAGCTGAGAAATACAAGAAAGACATCGAAAAGATCGCCACACCCGAATGCTACTTCTTCCGTGGACCTGTTTCCTGGACTATCAGAACCTACTCCAAGTTTTTGCGATTACCAGCAACATACTCCAACCAGGGAAGCCACTTCACCCAACCAGGTGGTAGTATGAGTGATGGAACATGGTAATGATTCTATCCCAAGGAAAACTCCACCCGCCGTGCGATCATATTAAAAATCGATTGAGTGTAAGTCTTTAAAACAATTGGCACACTTTGGGCCAAAAATTAAGAGACACTTCCATAGGTTCCTAATATGACATAACCAGTGGTTGGTTATATCGTTCCAAGTTGATACGCTTCCTTTGTTGAAGCGTTTTTTGTTTTATGATTTCTCGTTGTGTTACGATTTCCTCCCAAATAAAACCGCCCACTCCACAGCTTATCAAGGGGTGTGTTTATATAAATACGGAATGGGGATTTATACTAACCAATCTTTATTTTGATTGTGCCCAGTTTATTATCATGTTCTGATCTTTGTCTGTCCAATGATAATTTTCATGAAACATTGGTGGTATCCTTGGCATAGTATTACTTTGAAAATTGTTAAGCACTAATTTCTTTATTTTCTTTAACTCTTCGGGACTAAGTTTTTGCAAATTATCAAACCTCAAGGAAGCAATATTATCCATATTTCGATTCACTAAAGGACCGGTGGACTTTCGACGATTATAGGCGGCCGATTGACTGCCTGAATGGCAGGGAGCACAGCCTCTTTGTAATGTCAATACAACCTCGACAGGTACCGATGTATTTACGAATTTTGTTGATATTTTTCTGACAAGGATAAAGCCCACCAGTAGCAGAATGGTAAAACTCAAGATATAAGTAGTAGTACTTATTTTATACATTTATCAATCCTGTTTTATTAGCTATGTTATTACCATACATAAAGATCCCATCCAACTTACGATGTCTAATCCATTCACCTAAACACCAAAATTAAGCTGTAATTAACCTATTAGAACATTTGACATAATCAACATCAGAATTTAATAGCAAGTATATCTAAAACCGGTAAAAACCGCCCACTCCACATCTTGCCAGAAGAGAGCGTATATAAATACGGAATGGACGGTAGGGAAATAATTACAATAAAGAA
>JABMPH010000493.1 GCA_013203805.1 Bacteroidota bacterium
ACCGGACAGGCAGCCCAACATCTGATTGAACAGCGCTTGAAGATCAGTGCAGAACAACAAAACTTCGTTTTGCCGCAGCGTTGGCTGTTTGCCTCCGAGGCGTTTGCAGGAGCATCCGGAATGTCACCTCGCGAACTATTACAGCGAACTGTTAGAAATCAATCTCCAAATACGTTGTTATTATTTTGATTCATTTATCCGTCGTTTTTAAACAAGGAAATTTAATTTATGGGATATTTTTAATTGATAGGATTTGACACAAGAAAAAAATAGCGACAAGATGCGATAAAGCATAACTGGGAGGATAAAACTAAGCAGGGATCTTAACTTTATGACAAAATAGGTTCTTGTTTTCTAAAGAACATGTTGAATGCAGTTGATATCATTCAGACTGAAATACCTCAACAATTTTTATAAACAAAAAGGACAACCAAAAAATGCCTTTCCCTGAAATAAAACAGCGAATAATCTATAAAAAAAATCCACTTGATCAAGTGATTTGTCAATTGAGATTCCCTGCAATATTGAAGATTTCAGCGGAAATCCCATTTGAGTTTCAAGAAAAAATAAGGGAGCAATTTCCAGAATTTTCCGAATTATCTGAATTATCCATAAATATCCCAAATGCTGAAAATCAAATCCCAGCTGAGATTCTAAAAAGTGCACATCGGTCTTCTAATAACAGGAACTATGAGTTTTTCTCTGAAGACAAACAATGGAAGATTAATTTAACAAATAATTTCTTCGCCTTATCTTCTTTCAATTACAAAAACTGGGAAGAGTTTTCAGATAGATTAAAATTACCGTTTGCTGCATTTCTTGACATTTACAAACCGAAGCGATTTTCAAGAATTGGTTTGAGATATATCGACGTAATAAAACGATCCAAGCTTGGCTTGGAAAAGATTGAATGGGACGATCTGTTAAAACCCTACTTCCTAGGTGTACTTGCGTCTCCTGAGGGAAAGAATGTTCAATCATTTGAAAATAGGTATGAAATCAGGCTTAGTGATAATGAAAGCACAGTCAATCTTGTTACTAGACTTGTGAAAGACAGCAAAGATAATGAAGAGTGCTTTATGATTGACAGTGATTTTTTCTCAGTCATAAATACTGATATTTCTGAAGTGCCAGAAAAACTTTGTTATTTCAATAAACGCGCATCAAGGCTTCTTCAATGGTGCATATCTGAAAAACTTCACAATGCAATGGAGCCAAAAAATTATGATGAATATAAATAGAAGTACTGATAAACAGCACCTAAGTTCATTTCTATTTCAACAAAGAACAGAATCAGAACAAACTTCTTTTGGAACACATGCCTTTGAATCGGGGAGGTTCATCCCAACATTTGCAAGGGATGGATTGGAGGAGACAAATGGAAGAATATCATTTGATCCGTTCTTAGTAATCTTAGATAACTCAAAGTTGCTTGGTGAGTTATGGCAGATTATAGATAGAGTAGATAATGTTGAAACCAGAAATAAAGTATGTGAACTTGTATATAGTTTTCAAGAAATAATATTATTAACTAAACGACTTGGAATTGACATTTCTTATCTACCAAAAGTAAAAGCCTTTCTAAATACCGATGACGAGTCCTTGCTTGTAGAATGGATTTTTTCTGATTTCAGAATCGGTTTTACACTTGAAACCAATGATCTAGAATCAGGATGGTATTTGGTATCAAATTCGAACTTAGGATCTATTAACGTATCTGGGGATATCAACAAAGTAGCATTAGGCGGCTTGGTATTATGGCTGTTTTTGTTTGCTTTAGATCACGCATAGGAATAGTCATGAATTTTCCTGAAGAATGTATAAGAGGGGCAAGAGAGGATCAAATTTACCTTGAGAACGACAACTATATTGCAGGATCAAATTTATTTTATTTTAACAAACTTGATGATCCGGATTCATCAGGATGGAAGGGAAATTCGATAAATTGGAAAGATGATGAAAATGCAATAGAGTTCACTCTGAATCAAGAAAAAAACGGCAAAAAACAATTTAATGCAGGCGCCGCAATTGTGCCCCATACCCAACTTAAAAAAATTAATCGAATGCCACTTGTAAAAGGGAGGTTACAATTTGAAAGAGATAAACTTGATGATAATCCATACCATGGAAATTTACTGCTCGGTTCTAATGTGACTCCACGCACAATGAAAGTTATAGCTGCATGTATTGCTGCGGAAGTAACTGAAATTGTGTTGCAAAATAATTAGATTAAAAAAAGTACCCAAAAAATCTTAGAATAAATAAGACTCGA
>JABMPH010000494.1 GCA_013203805.1 Bacteroidota bacterium
GTTTATAGATCGCTGCAAGATTCATTGATTCGAAAAAGTGACCTTCCTCTGTAGCGCCATCTCCAAAAAAAGGAATTGCTACACGGTCTACATTTTTCATTTTATATGCAAGAGCCGCACCAACAGCAATTGGGATTGTAGCTGCAACAATGGGAACTGTACCAAGAATTCCAAACTCTTTGGATACCAGATGCATTGACCCACCACGACCTTCGGCGCATCCGTTAAATCGACCAAATACTTCTGCCATCATCTTTTTTAGATTAGCACCTTTCGCCAAATAATGACCATGAGATCGGTGGGTACCCCAAACCGTATCTGTTTTTTTAAGAACGTCACACACCCCAACCGCAATAGCTTCCTGACCAATATATAGGTGGCAAGGTGTTTTAATGATACCATCCCGACGATAATTTCCAATAGCCTCTTCTGCAAGACGGATTAATACCATTTTTTCATATAGTCGTTTTTGAATACTAATCGTAATCATCAGATCCCCTTGTTTTTTTGGTTTTCAATAACCTGTAGTGCTCGCCCGCGTAACAGTTCAAAATTGGGATGTGTTGAAATTTCAATGGGTACGAATGAACTATTAATAACCTTATAAACGGTACAAAACAAGATTTTCAAATCTTTATAAAAGTTATATGTTTCTGAATAATATAGTTGTAATTCAAGCTTTATAGGTCGTATAACTTCGAGGTACACAGCATCCGCATCTATTGCCCCTTCTAAAACCCCACCCTCATTTGAATTCCAAATCGAAGCCCAATCTGTTATACCAGGCCTAATAGTAAGAATTTTCATTTCTTTTTCGTTATATAAATCCACAAATTCCTTTACTTCCGGTCTAGGACCAACCAAAGACATATCACCTTTTAAGACGTTTATTAACTGCGCTAATTCATCTAATTTCCATTTCCTAATAAAACGACCACTAGCGGTAATCCGGCGATCCTCAGCCGATGTTGAAGATCCACCCATCTTATCAGCATCAAATACCATCGAACGAAATTTGAATATTTTAAAAGTTTTTCCATTTTTACCAATCCTGATACCTCTATAAAATACAGTGCCTTTCGAATCTATTTTAATCCAGAATATCATAATTAGAAATAAAGGGAATGTTATCAATAAGCTTATTAGAGAAAAAACTATATCAAATAATCTTTTTACCATTCTGTCGTATTATCCTTTTTGAATTATTTAATTTTTTATTCCATTCTACGTATAATTTTCTCATTTTTTTCTTAGGACGAATGTAAAAATCCACGCCATTCTCTGTAAATATGGAATATTTTCAAAAATCTTGTCGATAAAATCAAATACGGGGAAGAGGAACGGAAACTTTCCTCCGATATATGCGGTTATATGCCAGTAATGAATTTTCTCAACATAAAAAAATCTTTTCGCAAATCGAATATCTCTTAGAGATAATATGTGGGCTTTTTCCCAATCTGTGCGCATACTAGGTGTAAGCATTCTATACAATTTTATCGCAGGATTGTAATCAAGGGCTTCAACCGCTAATATTTTCCCACCCGGCTTTAAAATTCTTCGTAATTCTGGAAACGCATATGATAAATCTAAATGGTGAAGCATTCCAGAACAAATAATTGTATCAATACAACAATCTGGAAGTTTTGTGTTTTCTGCGTCTGCCTGAAAAAAACAGACACCACCCTTCTGATTAATTTTTATGTTTTTATTCTTGGCTGCCACCAAAGCATTTTTAACAGAAACCTTAGAAATATCTAAACCAATGCTTAAGGCAGCACCATTTTTCGCTGCTAATAAAGCTTGGTTTCCATTACCACAGGCGTAATCCAAAAATATTTTACCCACAGCTTCATTCTGAATCCATTTTTCTACAAAGTCATTAGATCGTTTGATCGTAGAATAATATTTTCTATTCCCATAAAATCTTTCGTAATTATCATTAGTTTTTGATTCATCTATAAAATTTCTATTTCGATCCCTATCATGGAATGTTAATTCATCCAATTTTCTTTTATTAAGCAATTTTAACCACGTCTTATTTGATATTCTATCAATTTTATTTATATGATTAATAAGATTGTCGATTTCAATGTTTGCTACTGCCATTTGAATCCTTCTAATAATTAAATATTGAGATTATACTTTTTTGTCTAGTATTTTTTTAACTATTACCCTATAACATCCATAATCTTTCCAAGGTTCTTTTATTTTTTGAACGGGTGCTTTTTTAATAATTAAGAGCACTATACCTTTTAAGAGGCCAAAACCATGCAGGAAATGATATAAAAAAAAACTAAATGGTAAAAACAATATATGTTTGAGCTGTTTATATCTAATCGCTTGTTGGAATGAAGAAATTAGAGATATTACTGTATATACAGCCATGACCGATAAAAACATTAGTTTAATAAAGGAGAACAATGGTGATAAAATTATCCCGTTTAAAACTCCAAAGGTGAATACTCCCGTAATGGCATGACGATAAGTAAAGGCATAAGGGGATAAGTACCACATGTAAGCATTATATGGAGCTTCACTAATTATTTGTTTTTTAAGAAATTTGTATAAATTTGGTTGATTTTTATACTTTACAATTAGGTTTGGATTCAACCAAACTTTACCACCACACTTTCTTATTCTTGCATTAAATTCAAAGTCCTGTGCTCTTAGAAGTCGTTCGTCAAAATACCCAATTTTTGTAAAAATTCTTTTGTTAAATAACCCATAAGACGCTGTATCAGACGACCCTTCCTTCGCACTAGTTCGAAACCCAGAGTTCCCCACACCAAATCTATGTGTCGTTAATGCTTGAACAATAGCAGCCGAATACGATGAGTCATAGGGAATTGTTTCAATAACTCCACCTGTATAATCTGAATTTGATCTTACCGCCGAAACATATAAAGACGATAAATAATTGGGCGGGTACTCGGAATGAGCGCCAAACCATGCGATCCTACTACCCCTTGCGTTCCTTACACCAATATTAAATCCAGCTGATTGATGAATCTTAACATTGTCTAAAAGTCTTATTCTTTTGTCATTCCTAATAAAAGATTTAACTATTTCTCTTGTTTGATCGGTTGACATTCCGTCGATAATTAATATCTCAATACTAAGATTTTCAATTAAATTTTGCGAAACAATGGATTTGATGCACTTAAATATATGATCTTCTTCATTTTTAGTCGTAATTATTACAGAAATATAGTCGCTGAGCAATTTATTCATACCACAACTTTACCTTATTATATAAATCCTCCATTAGTTCTCCATATTTTTCAAAGGATCCGCGCTTTCTAATTATTTCACTATTTATTTCATTCGTTATGGATATCTCTTTATCACCCAGTGCAAGGGCTATGCAAATCATCTCAGCTAATGAGTTATTACAGCTAGTATCAAATATCAGTCCATTAAATCCATGAGTAACCCAAGCTTTATTAGCATCAATATTTGTAACAACAGGGTATACACCGCACGCCATAGCCTCGAGCAAGGAAATATTATTCCCATCAGTCGGTGAGGTAGAAATAAATATGTCCGACATATTTAAATAAGTAGCCATTTTTTCTGGAGAAACTGAACCCACAAATTGTATTTTTTTAGATAATGATTTTTTAGTAGCCAGTTCTTGAAGTCTATTTTTTAATGTCCCATCACCCACAATAATAATTCTGCAATTTGGATATCTTCCGATCACTATCGTAGCGGCTTCAATTAACAAGTGAACATCAAGCCCATCATCCAACCTTCTTGTACTTATAATTGTTTTTATATCGTTATTTTGTTCTAATTTATTACGATTATTATAAAAAATTTTAGTATCAACACCAAATGGCCATGTTCTTATTTTTTTGTTTTTTATGTACCTCCTATTTTTAATTCGATCCGTTATCATGTATCCGGTTGTGGTTACAATCTGCGCATGTTTTAAGGCATACCCTAATATAAACCTATAAATTATTGACTTTTCCGGAGCAACTAATATATCAGACCCCCATGCAGTAATAATATATGGATGATAATTTAGTAAAGCACCAATGATACCATAGCTAGTTGCATAGTGTGCATGTAAAATATCTGGTCTGATTGCTTTAACAATATTTTTTACACTTGCACTCTTATATAATAAAGATATGTTCTTAAGGTAAGCATTTGAGTTTATTAATATGGTTTTTATACCTGGTATCTCATAAGATTCAAAAGATATTACATATACGTCGTGCCCTCTATTAGCAAAGAATTTTGCCCATCTAATTGTGTGTATACTAGCTGAATTTGCTAAAAGACAAATTTTCATAATTACTGGAATCCTCTTCTCCTAATTTTATACATCACTAATTTATGAGTAATAAAAAAGTGCTTTTGAAATTTAAAGAAATCTTAATTTTCTAATGGTATAAAATAATAAATAAACTGGCAAAATAACTGACCAAAATATTATAATAAATGAATAAACAGGATACATGGCTGTAAATAATCCATCAATCAATAAGGAACATAAAAATGTCATAACGATAATATATTGAATTAAGCTTGTTTGTGCTCTTTTGTATGTTACTTTTCCCCAAAAATATCCTGTTAAAGCTCCGATGATAATAACGCCTAATAACCCAAATTCCCAATATGCGTGTGCAGAAGCCAATATAGGTCCCATTTCTATGAGGCTACCATTTTTTTGGTTTTGAACAATGAATATCGCACTACCGTAATTCCCACTATCTATGCTTCCTGGGGGTCTCTTATTTTTCCAAAAATATCTGGGTACAGGAAAATATAACGACGAAAATATTGGTTTTATCCCCGCTGATTGTCCTGCGTCACATAAACGAAGTAGAAAAGCGGAATTTCTCACACCCTCCGCTCTATCAGCCATATTAAATAGGTTTTTATTATTGAATAAGTTATTATCACGATTATTAGAAATCCGCATATTTACTAAAAATGATATTTTATTTCTGAAACTTAATTTTTCTAGATAATAAGAATTTGCCCTTATGTCAGTTCTAATAAATGAGAAAAAGACAAAAACGAATACTATTAAAATAACGGCAGGCTTAAAATACTTTATATTTCCTGTATAAATACTTGCTGCTATAACCACTGATGTCACCCAAATTAACGGCCCGCTCCAACCAATCCACAAAGCAGAAAAAAAAGTTGTAACTAGTAACCCGTAACTAAAAACTTTTAATGGGACATATTTTGTTTTACTAACAACAACATACCCCGCAATAATTAATCCAGGGAATCGAAATATCCCAGGAAGCCAGTATATAAACATATTAAGAACATTCGCGTGCTGCTTGATATCGGCATGCTGATAAATTAAACTCGGATCGGGAAGGGGTTTAAAATATTCAACTAAATTAAGCGCTAATTGTAATGTGATTATTATATATAAAAATATTGCCTCCTTTTTAGTTATTTCAATTTGATTGGGTTTATCATATACATAACGATTAGAAAAATGTTTTTGGGAAAGTATTAATCCAATTGCAAACATAATCAAAAATAATAGTTCAATATTTATGATTCGAATAATTTCTATTGGCTTAATCCCTAATTCTGATTCTAAATAATAATTGGAAAAAATAGCATATATATTTGGAAAAAGAACTAATGAGATTTCATGCAAAAAAGTAAATCCAATTACTATTAGTAATAATCTATTATTCGTTTTTCTCGAATACATCATTAATAGTATATATATAACAATAATATAAAATATTAATGTAATTAAGAACAGTTTTTCCAAGTATATTTCCTTAGCACAAGTCTAAAATCTGCTGGCATTAAATAATCAAATAGCAATGCTGTTATTCCTCCTGAGAGTAACAATCCTATCGTCAATCCAGCTGCTCCAAATTGAATAATTCCATAATATGAAAACACAACTGACATAATAGCTGATCCCACAAATGGAATTATCATTTCTCTCGTATCCTTTTGTAGAAAATATCTTTGTTGGTATATCGAGCAAATGATTCGAGTAAATTCCGTAAAAGTAAATATTGATACTAGTAGCGCAACTGAGTGATACACTTTGTTTGTAGCAACTAAAAATATTGCTGGACTAATTATTGATATAATTACTGAACAAATTGATAATAATTTAATCATATAAATTGCGTATTGACGCCATTGATGATTTTTATCTTTATGTGTGATTGAGTTATTATATTTTCTATATAATTGTGGCAGATTTATTTGATCAAGCACTTGATGACTCGCAGCCATTAGCGACGCACCATAACTGACAGCGATCGAAATCATACCAACTAATTCGATTGAACCAAATCTTTCCACGACAAGCCTCCAACCACTACTTTGGAACCACTGAAGACCGGTAGCTATAGAAATTGGCCATGAATAATTCCACAGCTCTTTTTTTAATAAATTGAATGGAAATTTTATTATACTTCCACCCTCAATCCATATTACAACTATTGTTATCATTGCTACTATTGTTGAGGTTATTGATGTTGACAACAACCATACAAATCCTAAGTCATAGGATTTCAGCAACACTATTGATGCAAAACCAACAATTAGTTTAAGCCACGCTTCTAACGTTAACATTATAATAAAAACCTTAGGTCTCCCCAAATAATTTAGCAATAACGGGAAAAATGAGGCTCCAGATAATGAAAAAATGCAAAACGTGTATGCTATTGAATTAATCATATTAGAATAACCAAACAGTGAGAGTAAACTTAATCGGTCTAGAATTATAAGAGTCAGTGAAAATAGGATTGATATTAATGATATATATATAAAGTAATATATTATCATTATTTTAATGTGGTTATGCCTCTCTAAAACCGTTGCTCTTGTAGATATAAAAGATGAAATCGGATTTATAAAAATCCAATGAAAAAAGGTACCTAACGAAATTACTAAGAAATACAATCCAGCTTGTTCTGGAGACATTTTAAAACCAATTGCTGCCGTAGCTAAAAAGCCAGCAATGCCAGTAGAGACTCTTCCAAGTAAATACTTTAAATTATATTTATCTAAAATATTTAATTAATCTTGGGGATGAAATAAATAGGCTCTTAATAAATGACCGTACAATCTTCAGCGCATAATTATAATCTAATTTCATACCATTTGGTGAATTAATCATGGTTTTCAACGTTCTCATTCCTCTAGACCAAAAACCGCTTTGGATATCTCTTAAAATATTATTTAATAAATGCTTATTAATTATATCAACTTTCATATTCATAATATGAGATGGTAATGCTGAATTTTGAAAAAAACTATAAATTAATACTTCTACTTCGGATTTTACTGTTTGAAGTGTATTAATCGATACTGACATATTCTTACCGTGTCTTCTATATCTGTACAACGGTTCTTTTACAAATCCAACTTTATATAGACTAGCAATTCGCAACCAATAATCCCAATCACAAATACGAGTATATAGTTGATTATATAATCCTATATCTTCGATTACACTTCTTTTAATAACAGCACTACAATGAGGTATATGACAATTGCTTAATAGATGTACCAATTCATTATTAAATACTCCACTAGATTTGTGAATATTATTTTCTAAACTACCGACTATATTTCCATAATTATCGATTATTTCTCCTTCGGTATAAACAACACCTAAATCAGAATTATTTTGAAACATTCTCATAGTTGCTTCAATAAATGTTGGGTTATACTCATCATCAGAGGATAAAAGAACGACATATTTTCCTGAACATACACGATAGCCTTCGTTGAACGTACTTACATTACCTTTGTTATTCTGATGAATTATTTTTTTTATACCTTGGTATTTTTCGTCACTAATTATTTCAAGTGTATCATCCGTTGAAGCGTCGTCAATAATTATTAGCTCTATATTGTCATATGTCTGATTTAATACACTTTCTATCGCTTTGCCAATGTAGGAACCATAATTATATGATGGTATTATTACAGAGACTAACTGGGATATATTTCTTTTATTTTCATACATTGTTCAATATTCCCATCCATTGTAACAGACCATCCATACGATGAGACCATGTATGTCTATCAAGTGATTTCTTTCGTGCTAAATTGCCAATACTAATAGCCAAATGAGGATTTCTTTTTATATACAATACTTGCTCAATTAAATCCATTTCATTCTTATAGCAGAGTATTTCTTGGCCGATATTGTAAAACCATGATAACTCATAGTCATAAGTAGTTAAATAAACGTTCCCTGTCATAGGTATTTCAAAATCACGTCCTTTTAAGCAAGTAACTTTATTTGATAGCCCCGTCCAACCAATGCCAATGTTGATTAGACTTCTGTTATAGATATCAATTCTATTTGAATGTGATAGAAATTCGCCATCCCAATTTTTCCCCCAGCATGCAACTTTAAGTGCTTTTTTTTCTTAAGATTTTATGATACTAAATCTGTATCCATAGCCTTGTCCATTGA
>JABMPH010000495.1 GCA_013203805.1 Bacteroidota bacterium
CCCTCATATTATAGAAGGTGTAGAAATATATAATAACATAGTTGAAAATACCGGATGGGACGGAATTCAGGTAAGTTCGGCACCAGTAAACTGTAAAATTTACAATAATATTATCCGTTATGATTCATATGAGGAAGAACCTTATCAAATGTCGGGGATACTAATTGGAGGTGGTGCTAAATGCGATTGTTACAATAATCAAATCTACGATGGCAAAGGAGATGGAATTGACATATTTGGTTTGGGTGATATGAAAATATTTAACAACTTAATTGTTAGAGCCGGCAGAACATTTAAACCTGATGATGTAAATTTATTTAAACATGGAATTTATGTTGGAGAATTAGTAACAGATCCTGGTGCTACCTTTAAGCTGTACAATAATACTATAATCAGCCCAAAATCATCTGGAATTAAGTATGCAAATAATGATGCAACCATGGGATATATTAAAAACAATTTAATAACCAACCCAGGCCAACTACAATATAATCCAAACTCAGCATATTTAAATATATCCTCTGATCCTCAAAAAGTTGAAATTAGCAATAACTACAATGTCCCGGATAATTCAACCCCAAAGTTTGTGAATTATAACAGTAATGATTTCGATCTTAAACCTGATTCACCTGCTGTAAACTATGGAACATCATTAACAAACGAAGGAATTATTTTTGATATTAAGGATAGATTCCGGCCATTTCACACTTATTTTGATGCTGGTGCTTATGAGTGTCATGACCCTTATGCAGCTCTTAACGAAAATGGCGAATTAATAGGAATACCCTACCCTATTCCGGCAAAAGATTATATTTGTATACCTGTTAACTCACAATTGCAAAATCTAACGGCTGTTACTATCGTTTCCTTAGAGGGAAAAATAATTTATAGTAACGCTTTTTCAAAAAGCAATATTATTAACAATGAATTGATTGTTAGTTTAAATCAAGTTAAAACCGGAAAATATATATTAACTATAACATTTGATAAACATTCGATAAACAGACCGATTATAGTTATAAAATAATCAAGATGAATAAAGTATTAAAAAAGCTGTTACCTGAAGAAGTTGCGCGATTCGTAAAAAAAATCGTTTTAACATTTCGCAAATATTACTATATGGGTGATACCTATCATTGTCCTGTTTGTGGTTCTCATTTCCGAAAACTTCTAACCGGTGGCTTTGATCTTGAAGTTATTAAGGAAAAGGAAATTATTGGCGCGGGACTTAGAAGTAATACAGTTTGTCCATACTGTCAAAGTACTGATCGTGATAGGTTAATTTTTCTATATCTAAAAAATAAAGTTGATATTTTTAATAAGAAGCTAAAAATCCTGCACATTGCTCCTGAACCTTCATTGTATAAGTTTTTGAAGAAGAGAAAAAACTTACTATATCAAACAGGGACTAAGTATTCTGAAGGCATATATTTTCATCAAAATATTGATTCGGTTGATTTATTACAAATACCATTTAAAGATGAAGAATTCGATATGGTAATATGTAATCATGTTCTTGAGCATATAATTGAAGATTACAAGGCTATGTCAGAAATTTTCAGAGTCCTTAAAAAAGGAGGCATAGCCATACTACAGGTTCCCATATCATACAAAATTAATAGTACTTACGAAGACAGTTCAATTTCTAGTGAAGCCATGCGTGAGAAGCATTTTGGGCAGTTTGATCATGTAAGGATTTATGGAAAAGATTATGTAACAAGGTTAGAAAATGCAGGGTTCAGAGTTGAAACTTACAATGCCTTTGAAGATGCTGATATCGATATGAAACTGAGTAATTTTGCCTTAAATCAAAAAGAGAAATTATTTATTGGACATAAAGAGAAATAAATAATCTCAAAAATGCGACTGATTATTACCAAAGCCAGCTTGTTTATTATATTAACAATTACCATTGTTAATATGGTATATGGTAATATGCCTGAAAATATTAATTTCTTCAGTTCCGACAGTACTTATGATAACCTAACCAAAGTTGAGTCATTACTCAAAACTTCCGAAAAACTTGAATCAAGTGACATAACTTTTAGTTTAGAAGCAGTGTTGCAGGCTCAAAACATTGCAATTATAATTAATGATCAAGAATTACTTGCCAGATGTAATTACCAAAAAGGTGTGGTTCTGTCAAAAAATAACATGTTTGTTGAGAGCTTAGAAAACCTGAAAAAAGCACTTGCATACTATGAAGAATCAAATAACAAGGCTAGTACCGCTAATATTCTTCTTGAGATAGGAAATACTTATCAAAATGATAAACAATTTAAAAAATCGCTCATTTTTTACAATTCATCTCTAGCTGATTATTCCTTATTAAATGACAGTCTGGGAATTGCAATTTGCCATACACAAATTGGTGAATCAAACATGTTATCAGGAGATATTAACTCCGCTTTAAATAATTATTTAGATGCTATTGACATTTCTTTAAATAATAATTTCAATAGTGAATTGGCCATTAATTATCTAAACCTTGCCAAATTAAAGATAACCTCTGGTAATTATCCAGAAGCTGAACTCCATCTTAAAAATGCGTTGGAAATAGTAGATAATGAATCGTTAATAAACCTGAAAGCAGAGACTAATTTCCAGTTAAGTGAGTACTATTTCACCATTGGCGACACCATCTCAGCAATTTATCATCTAAAAGAAAACTTATTACTAACCGATTCAATAGCTTACCATAATGCAAATGAGCTAGAATCATTCTACTTAGGATTTTCAAACAATAACCTGGTTGATAATGATGATTCTCCAAGTACTGCTTTATTTCTTAGTACTTTGTTTATTATAATCGTTGTTATTGTTTTCCTGCTATTAAAAATAAAAAAACGAGCCGCAATTCATAAGATAATTATAGATAAATGTGAAGCTGAAATTAAAGCATTTGAAAGTAGAACCAGTAATTTAAACGAGAAAGTTGAATTAAAAACAAAAGAACGGTTAGAAGAAATTGATAAAGAAATAAATAACAATCTGGTTAACCAGATATCCATATCCAATTCACAGAAAAATTTAGATCGGGTAAATTATCTTAAAGATATGTTTTTGTCTAAAATCAGTCACGAAATCCGAACTCCATTAAACGGCATTCTTGGTTTTGCAGAAATACTTGAAACCCAGCTTGCTATTGAAGAAGAAGATTTATTATTCGAGTTCGCCAGTAGTATTACCGAAAGCGGTATGAGTCTTGTTTCTCTCCTAAATAATATACTAGATATTAGTCGATTAAATTCCAATAATATGAAATTGGATTTTAAAAAGCTGAGTATAAACGAATTAATACAGAGCATTGTAGATAGATATACTACTGAAGCAAATTTAAAGGGATTAAAATTAATTTATGATTCTAAAGAAATCCCCGAAATCCAAACTGATAGCCAGATTTTCACAAAAATATTGTCATTGATACTTGATAACGCAATTAAGTTTACTGAAAAGGGGTTTATTAAAATCAGCCACGATTATAACGAAAGCGTTGTCAATATTTATATTAAAGATACCGGTATTGGTATTGACAAAGCATATATCCATCAGGTTTTTGAACCATACCGACAAGAAAGCCTGGGTTATTCAACCTCTTATCAGGGAGCAGGATTGGGACTGCCCCTCGCAAAAAAAATGGCCAATAAACTTGATGGTGAAATAATGATAGAATCAGAAAAAGGAATTGGCACAACACTAATATTAAACTTACCATTAGTAAATATTGAGACGGAGAATGAAGTTCATGTAGTTGAAGAGATTGAAAAACA
>JABMPH010000496.1 GCA_013203805.1 Bacteroidota bacterium
AATACTGGAAGAATTTACATGGATAAGGGTGAATTTGATAGTAGCTTAAAACACTTTCTTGTGGCATTAACCAATGCTCAGTTAAAACATGATTCAGTAAATTTAATGTATGTTAATCTTAATATTGGTACACTTTACCAGAGAATGGGAAAATATGATGAGGCACTCGGGTCATACCTAAAAAGTTTGGCAATAAGCCAATTAATAAACAATACTAAAGGGATGGCTTTAGCGTATAGTATTGGTATAATTTATAAGGAACGGGGTGATTATCAGACAGCATTGCATTATTATACAATGGCAATACCTGCATGTAAAAAGCTTGGTGAATTAGATGATTTGGCTAATATTTATAGTAATATGTCGAATGTTTACATGCTTATGAAAAGATTTGATGATGCGACTAATATACTACGTAAATCAATTGCAGTGAGTGATTCGGCTGGTAATCAACGTCAACTGGGCATTGCTTATGCTAACATGGGTAAAACCAAAGAATTAATGCACCAATACGATTCGGCAACTTATTATTTGAATCTATCTTTGGATATTTTCAAAAAATCAGGTTTTCTAAATTTGGAAAGTATTGTCTTAAGAATGATTTCTGAAGCATATGAAGCCAGGGGGGATTATAAAAATGCATTTAATTACCACAAAAAACACACCACAATTGCAGACTCCATACATAGTGAAAAAGTTGAAAAGCAAATTGCCGAACTTAGGTTGAAATACGAAACAGAAAATAAAGAAACAGAAAATAACCTTTTAAAAAAAGATATTGAATTTGAAAAGGGAAAATCATATTACCTGTTGGTAATAACAATTATATTGTTGTTATCAGGAATAATAAGTCTTTTTCTGTTTTATTTTATCCGAAAGAATACCATTACAAAAAAACAACTTGCCGAATCAGAAGCCTCAAGGCTAAAAGCCAAACTGGAATCACAAAAACGTGAACTTACATTGGGTGCATTATCAGTATCTCGAAATCTGGAGTTTATTAATAGTTTGATTGATGAGCTGAAGGAATTAACAAATTATGTTAGTGAGGATGGACTACAACCACTTAGTAACATCGTTAGTAAGTTAACACATCAACAATCTGACAATGGATGGAAAGAATTTGAAAAACGCTTTTCGGAAATTCACAGTGATTTTTATTCACGTCTTATAATCGAATATCCTGATTTAACGCAAAACGAAGTAAAACTTAGTGCTTTTTTAAAACTAGGTATGAACACCAAAGAAATATGTTCAATTACCTTCCAGAGTGTTCGTGCGGTTGAGGCTGCCCGGCTGCGATTAAGAAAAAAACTTAGCCTTAAAAACGGAGAAAATCTGAGTATTTTTTTACAGTCCTATTAGTGCATCACAACCCTATCAGTAAAATAAACTTTTAACTCTGTTGTAGAATTGTTGTAGTCATTTTATTGACAACGCCATATCTATTCCCTTAATTTTACAAGTCGTAAACCCATCAGTAAGATAATTATATGGATTCTTTACCCAAAGATATTAAGAAAACGCTGGAAATTATTAAGGCCAAACTTGTTGCCATTTCAAAATTGAATTCAAAAAGAAGATCCGCATTGGAAAAAATATCAAAGAATATTCATGATAAAGACTTGAATAAACCTCCACATGAAGTACATACTGGAAAGATGACAAAACCACATAATCCATAACTTAATCTAAATACTATGAAAACAATTATTAAGTATCAAAAAAACGCAATCATCTTGCTGGTTTCTGTATTTATACTTTTTACTTTAAGTACATGTCAGAAAGATGATGACAAAGACACAGAAGTTGAATCAAAAACAAACGTTACTGGTGAGTGGGAGTTTACATTAACACCATTGGTAAGCTATATTGATACTACTCAATATCATGGAGCAACAGCTGGTGATTTTCCCGAATACCCTGCAACTATTTCTGAAGTTTATCTTTACGAAGATGAATCACAAAATATTATTGGAGAAGCCTTTGGTTATAAAATAGCGGGAATCCGAAACGATTACAATGTCCATCTCAACCTCTATGTTTATCCCGAAGGGCCTTATGACGAAACTATTTCCATCGATAGTATGAGCATATTCTCATCCATGGAATTATCAATTGATAAGTATGGATATCTTAAAGGAAGTGGTGAATATTTTGAATACCCTATATATCCCAACATCATTTATAATACATATACTGCACAAGCTCGCAAAATAAGAGACATAACAAGCTCATATAAGGATACAAAAGGCTGGACTGACAAGCTTTGTAATATAATTTCAAAATTCGATTCATTTCTGATTTCAACATTAACCGATAATATTTTCAGACCAATGTATGGATGTTATGGACATAAAGATGGTGGTGGATATTATGTTTTTGGTCACGAAGGTCCGGGTAACCGCCTACCAATATACACCGCTACAGTTTACTTCCCAATGGAATGGTCGTGGTGTAAAGTACGCGACTATAGCTTTAGTTTCAATCTGGGAAGTGAAGTGCATTCGGTTACAAAACTAAAGGAAGAAATACAAAAGGTTGATCATGCTCTGGACGTATTTCACAAGTGGGGCTTTAATGATGAAAGCGAATTTTTTGATCATATGGATGATTTTATTCAAAACTTTGGTGGCTTCGCTATTTCAATACTCTATGATACCCATACCGATCACATAGGGTTGTTTGTTAACCATGAGAGTAAAAAAAGTAAACAGCAAATAGAATCACATCCTTTTATTTCAACACTCATGCATGAGCTTGACAAACTTTGTGGCGGGGTTTATTTGGATACCGGAAAAGATATCAATTCACATTGGCATGTGCGCAGAAGTGACTTTCTAGTATGTAACTCTCAAATATATATTATCTATTTAATTGGTACACACAAGGTTAGTTATAACTAATGGGTCGCATAAAAAATTGTCTAAATAACAAAAGATGCCTATAAATTAGATGATTAAAAAAATGAGAACCTCTAATGGTGGACAAATCTGGGAATTTGTGCTTGCAACAGGGATTCGTATGCAAAAAGTGTCATATATTAAATAAACCTATAGACTCAATGTCATGAAACACATAAAAAGAATTTTAACAATTGCTGTAGTTGGAGTATTTATCTTAAGTCTTGTTTTTGTGATAAAACAAGAAACCCCTGTCGGGGATATAAATACTATTAACGAAAAACCTGTGGCAACAAAAGAATTTAAACATGCCACAAAAGCACTCTACAATGCGGAAGTTGAATATATGAAAACCCGCAATCCAGAAACCGGCCAGGTACCTGCTTGCATTAGGGCAAACGAACTAGACTTTGCATCTATTTTGCCGGTAAATGAACGAACGGAAAGAAACCAGAACTGGGTTCACCGTGGTCCTGTAAACATGGGTGGAAGAATGCTTTGTGTGGCTTTCGATGTGGAAGATGAAAACCACATGCTGGCCGGAAGTGCATCCGGTGGCATGTGGCAATCAATGAATCAGGGAGATAGCTGGGAAAAAGTGACCCCTGCCAATGGCGAGCAAAGTGCCACCTGCATTGCACAGGATACTAGGGCGGGAAAAACCAATGTATGGTATTACGGTACAGGTGAAATTTTGAACACCACTGAAAGAAACGTTAGCACAAACGTGCGGACAATTGGTGTAGGCAACGGCATTTTCAAATCAACCGATAATGGCAATTCGTGGCAACCTCTGGAATCAACAATGGGCGGAAACCAGAGTTCTCTCGAGGATGTTTTTCAGGGAATTTGGAAAATAGTCACCGATCCTGTTACTATTGATAAAGATATTGTTTATGCTGCCTGTTACGGAGCTATCATGCGTTCTGAAGACGGAGGTGAAACCTGGGCAATAACTTTAGGCGATCTCTCTAACAAGTCTTTTGCCACCGACATTGCAATAACTTCAGAAGGGGTAATCTTTGCAGCACTAAGCACTTATTCAACTTCAATTATGCGCCCTTTAAAAGCAGGTATCTGGCGTTCAGAAGATGGGTTGAACTGGTCAGAAATTACACCCGATGGACTTCCGGATGTTACCCGTGTTATGAAATTGGCCATCGCTCCTTCCAACGAAAACGTGGTGTATCTGATTACTGAAAAGCCTTCAGAAATACATGTTCCTTATTCGGGAATCTTCAATTCTGATCTTACTTTTTGGAAATATACCTATTTCGATGATTTAGAAACCGGTATTTGGGAAGAAAGGACAGAAACTATGTATGGACATGGCAAAGGCGACTTCCTTAGCTATCCGAATGCCTTGATTACTTATGGAGGTTATACCCTGGAACTGGCTGTAAAACCCGATAATGAAAACGTGGTGTTTATGGGAGGAATGAGCCTCTTTCGTTCTAACAACGGATTTGCTGACAGCCTGCAAACCACATGGATGGGTGGTGACCCCTTTGACATGGATTCAATACACATGCTCCATCCCGATCAACATGGTTTTGCTTTTCTGCCATCAAATCCCGATGTGTTTTTTGCTGCCTGCGATGGGGGAATTATTGCTACTGAAGATTGTATGGCTGAAAACATTCATTGGGAAAGGAAGAACAACAATTTAATCACTTCACAATTCTACTCAGTTACTATTGACCGTGCTGGTGATGGCGATAACTGGATATTGGGAGGATTGCAGGACAACAACTGGTATTATTCTGTTACTGATGATCCGGGTCAGTGGTGGTTTAGCGTTGATTTGTATTACGATGGTTTCTCCTGCAAATTAGCCAATTTTCACGAATATGCCATCGTAGCAGCATATAGTGGTAATATTTGGACCACCCGGTTTGCTGAGAATATGCATACTCAAAACATCTACTACCAAACCCCCGATACTTTGTTAAGCTATTACGATCCAACTATTGGATCCAATCCGGCATTTCCATTTTACTGCAATTTTGCCCTGGATCCCAATAACAACTCAACATTTTATCTGCCTACAATCAACAGCATCTGGCGAAAGGATAACATGATGGCTGCTGCTTCTGACACTTCACTGAGGAATGTGGGGTGGAACCGCTTAAACAACATCAACCTGAGTGAATCGGTGCAAATAACAGCATTAACTTTATCCACTAACCCCGCTAATATGTTGTTCTATGGAACCAATGACGGGCATATTTATAAAATGGAAAACGCCCATACAGAAGACCCCCATCCTGTTGAGATTACAGGGGATTATTTTCCACTCAATGCTTACATCTCTTGCATCGACGTGAACCTTTATGATGCCAACAAAGTATTTACAGTGTTCTCAAATTATGGTATAAAAAGCATTTATTATTCGGAAGATGGGGGCAATAACTGGATGAATGTAAGTGGCAACCTGGAGGAATATCCTGATGGGACAGGTGCAGGCCCATCTGTCAGGTGGGTAAAATCACTCAACTATAATGGCGGCACGGCTTACTTTGCCGGAACCAGTGTGGGGCTTTATTCAACAACCGTTTTAAATGGAGACGAAACCAATTGGAAACAAGAAGGCCACAACAATATTGGAACCATCATGGTTGATATGATTGATACACGTGAGACTGATGGTTTTGTTGCCATTGCAACCCAGGGAAACGGGATGTACAGTACTTATTTCGACCCTTCTTTATCGGTCAGCGAATTGCAAAACAGCCGGTCTGTAAAACTTAGAAACTTTCCAAACCCATCTCAAAATCAAACTACAATTGAATATGAATTATCCTCAACTGGAAATGTAAGTTTGAATTTGATGGATATGAATGGGAGGTTGATTAAGCATCTTTTTACCAGTCAACAACAAAAAGGAGTTCATGCTTTCCAAATGGATGTGACTGGTTTAAGCCCGGGTATTTATATCATTAAACTACAGGTAGATAATTCTGTTGAGTACTGTAAAATGATCAAAAAATAAATTTAAAATAGGAATTTCTAAAACAATGTTTAACCCTAAAAACTTAATGCAATGAAAAAGAAAACTTTTATTTACCTGATCTTTTATATCATGCCATTTGTTGCTTTTACACAATGGTCCAACGACCCCAATCAAAACACAAAAATTGCTGATACAATCGGCTCACAAGTTGTTCCAATTCTTGTAACTAACAGTCTGGGTGAAACTTATATATCATGGTATAGCGAATTTGAAGACCTTAATTTTGATGTTTATTTGCAGAAACTTGATAAAAATGGTGTAAAGTTATGGGGCGAAGAAGGATTGTTAATAAGTGACAATGAAACAAAAACCTGGGTAACTACTTATGATATGATTCTTGACCAGGATGAAAATGTAATACTGGTCACCCAGGATAAGCGAACAGGAAATAGTGATGTGTTTGCGTATAAAATATCTCCAACAGGGGAGTTTCTTTGGGGAGATAATGGTCTTCAGCTAAGCAATACAACAGGTTTTGATCCATCACCACAGGTAATAGTAGCCAACAATAACGATTTGATATTTTTATGGGGTGAAGAATTAGTTGATACAACCCAAAATTCTATTCTATTCGTTACCCGCTATTCATCAGATGGAAATAAACTATGGGAAACCATTCTTTCCGACACTTTAGATTTTATGCTTCCACAGATGCTCTATACTAACGATAATCTGATAGTCTCGTGGATTACTAAAGTTCATCAAAAGGATACAATTCCCGGAGAAGAGGATTGGCTGCATGTTTTTGCTCAACAGTTAAACAGTGAAGGTCTTCCGGTTTGGAATCACAATGTTCAAATTGACAGTCTTGATTTAATGAATTTTGAGTCACTTTATACAACCCCATACTTAACAAGTGATGGAAACGGAGGAGCATTCGTTATGTGGCAATCATTTTTTACTATTGAAACAGGAGGATTGCCAACAACATATATAAACAGACTTTTTAACGATGGTACTATCTGGTATCCTGGTGGTTATTCTGTGTCACAACTCACGAGTAATTATCAAGCTGAGGCCCAAATGACATATCTGGAAGATGTAGATAAGCTGATGGTTTGCTGGGTGGAATACCACCATGATGATATAAACTTGATAGATTGTTGGGGAATTCGGGGACAGTTGTTTGATGCAAATGGCAATTATTTGTGGGCCGATACAGGTAAAGTATTTGTGCCGTTGAACTGTACAATGGACACTACATACATGGTAATAGGCTTGGATGAATCAACCAATAATAACGCACTATTGATTTACCAAAAAGATTATTTACAAATAGCTGCTGCAGATACCAACTTTAGGACTAACATTTATGCTATGTCGTTTAATACAGATGGTGAAATGAACTGGTCACCTCCTGTTGTCCCATTATCACTTACTAATAGTGATAAGTATCAAGCGGCCTTGAGTAACCTTGTTGATGACCAGTGGGTTGTTGCGTGGAATGATAATATATCAAATCCGGATCAGCTGTTTGATTATGGTATATATGCTCAAAATATAAGGGTTGATGGCGAGATTGGACCGATGGGAATTCCTCAGGTAGCAGATGAAAACAATCTATGCCTTTTTGTTTCACCTAATCCTTGCACTAGTTTTGTAAATATCGATTATACTCTAAAGTCAAATGGATTTGTAAGTATTAGCCTACTTGATATAAATGGTCAAATAATAAAGCAATGTAGTGAAGGTGAGAAAACATCAGGTGTTTACACAAAATTAATGAATATACCATACTTGAGTTCAGGTATGTATATTCTTAAATTGCAGGTAAATAATACCGTTGCTTATGACAAAATTATTAAGAAATAGAGATTTTAAATGTAGGATTTGAAATCCACCTTCTTAGATGGTGGATTCTTAAATCTACACAATGACAACCCGACAACAACGAAAACATTATGTCCTAAATATCAGGATGTATTCTCTTTGTAAGATACCTAATACCTTCAAAGGGAATATATCCCATTTTTTGAAAGGCCTCAAATGATTCGTCATTATAGCCCTCAATCTGGCATGCAAATATTTCTATTCCCTGCTCTTTAAGCCATTGTTCACCAACTTCAACAAGCTTGCGGGCAATTCCTCTGTTTCGGTATTCCGGCAATACAACAACCCTGTTTATCCAGCCTTTTCGGCCATCGTGAGTAATCAGGGCTGAGCCAATGTAATCATCAGATATTTTAGCAAATAGAAACTGACAGATACCATTTTGCACCTCCTTTTCAATGTTTTCTCTACTGTCACGACCAAGCGGCTTATATGGTAATCCGGATGCTTCCCATAATTTAATAAGGGTATCGTAATCGCCGGGGAGGTAGTTTATGATTTTGGTCATTTGCCAATAATAAATAGTCAATAATCAATAATAAGTAACCTCAGCTTTTGGGTTAATTCTTTTAAATTCATCCACTCGGGAGCTCTTTATTGAAGTGTTATAACACTGCAATAAATCTAATTTTGACAGATCGAATAGCGGCTTTAAATTTTTGATACGTGTATTATTTATATATAACTTTTCGAGCGAACCAAGGCTTTTTATATATTTTAATGATTTGATTTTAGTGCCGGCAATATCAAGAATTACTAAGTTTTTGAGTTTGGAAATTGGCTCCAAATCTTCAACGGAAGTGTTTTCAAGTCTCAATTCTTTAAGTTTAAATAGTTGTGAAATTGATTCGAGATTAAAAATAGGATTCTTGGCAAGATTTAGTTTATTCAAGTTTGATAAAGAAAGTATTGGAGATATGTCAGTTATGGAAGTATTGTTTACTGTTAGTTCCTCAAGAAGTAAAAACATGTGAAGCGGATTTAAGTTACTTAGCGACATATTATTTACAATAACAAGGCTTGATAAATTTACTAGTTTCTGTAGTTCTTCTTTTGACGGACTTTGGGGCAAATCGAGTTGTGAACGAAGAACGGATTGCCATTCTGAATCCAAATTATTCCACCACATTCTAAGTTTATCACTTTGATATATTATCAAACAATCATTGTTTTTAACCTTGAATTCCAAAACGGTTTCGGTTGTTACACCTGTTTTATCACAATAAATAACCTCAAGCTTATTGGATCCGGATAGCGGAGAGATATCAGTTATTTCTGTTTCATCAAACATTATTTGCTTTATATTGTGAAGTGATGAAAGAGGATCAAGAGATTTAACATCTGTATTAACTAAATTTAGCTCTTCCAGATTACTTAACCCCGACAAAGGTGTTAAGTCGTTAATTGACGTGTTTTGTAGTTCCAGCACTTCTAACCTGTGTAACATATTAAGGGGATCCAGGGATTTGATGTTTCGATTATATGCTATTGATAATGTGTTCTGATTTATAAGATAGTGTAGTTTTTCTTTAGTCACAGGTATAGAAATACCATATGTGGTTTTAAAAATATTCTGCCACTCTGCAGATAAACCATTCCACCAATTCACAAGTTCCTGAGAATTATAAATAACTAAACAATTGGGATTGTTATCCATAAAAGTATTTGCCTCGCCCAACTTTATTTTACTATTGTCACAATAAATCACCTTTAGTAAACCAAGATTGTTCAATGGGCTAAGGTCATAAATTCCGGTATTATTAGCCTGTAATATCGAAAGGCTCGAATAGCCTGAAAGTGGCCCCAGATTTTTAATTAATGTACTATCGATATTTAGATTTTGGATGCTTGATATTGAATCAATCGAGCCTAATGATTCAATTTTAGTATTCGAAATGTTCAAGTCGGAAAGCGATGTTAGTTTGTTTAATGGACTCAAATCCCGAATGCCCGTATTAGATAATTTTAAATGCGATAGTTTGCTCAATGTCGTCAGAGCATCGATGTAAATAACACTTGAATTTGACAAATCCAGTTTAGTTACATTGTTTAGATTTTTCAGAACATCAATATTTTTAATTAATGTATTTGATAAATTAATTTCATTCAGTGTGGAAATATATCTTAACGACCCAATATCACTTACAGAAGATCCTGAGCATTCAAACACTTCTAATTTTTTTAGATTTCGAATGGGATTAAGGTTATCGATTAGGGTATTTGATATGTTAATCTCAACTAATTCCGATATTTCTGATATAGGATCAAGATTGTAAATTATAAGATTGTTTGAAACATCAATTTTTTGGATTTTTCTAAAAGTCTTTAATAACCTATATATAGTATTGGTATTAACGGTGATTGTATCTGGCGTAATGTTTGTAACTGTATCATAAACTATTAGTAGTGTGTCTACTGCAAACAAAGGAGGATAGGTAATATCATCATCAATCAATAATGCCGTATCGGTGGTTATTGTCTGTGTCCATTTCATTGTAACAATAGAAGTATCCGAAAACCAAATTATGTTTTTAAGTGGAAGTGTGTCATATACAATTATTGAACTACCAAAAAAGTTTTTCCATTCGTCTGACATGTTGTTCCACCAGTATTTTAACTCTTCTTTCTCTTGGATTTTGGTAGTGTAAATGCTCGCTATCTTCAGATCATTTTGAAAAGGATCAAGATTGATCTCGATATATCGCAATTGATTGTTATTAACAGTATCATTACCCACAGTTATTCCTTCAAGATGTCTGTTCAACGAAAGTTTAAAAACCAGCACATTATTATCAGTAACTAACTGTTCAATTTCATCAATTTCAAAATTAAATTTTACTTGCTTAAAAAAGAAATCAATATCTTTTAGATATGCCTGAACATCTTTGTTTAGTGGTATTTCACGATTTTCATCAAGATCATCTTCAATCTGCACTTTATCATCAACAAAAATTTTCATATAACTTTCGTTGAAAATTATATCCTTATCAGATGGCAATTCATTAGGATTACCCAAAAAGTTTAATGTGCCTTCCAAATAGTTAACAATCTGCCTGCTTTGCTCCGCATACTTCTTAATTTGCTCCAAAGATAATATGCTGTCGTTTTGTGCAGCACAGTTGTTCGAGAAAATAAAAATACCCAGAAGAAATATAAAAATTAGTTTGCTCCGCATAATTTGTAAGTTCTTATTAATTCCTGTTTATCGGTTTCGTTAACATAAACAAGGTTTGATATTAACCAACCCGAATTTATATCATCCCGGTCAAAAAACGACAATTCAAAATACCAATTATTTATTTGAAAAAAATGAAACTTCACACTATCTATTTTTTTAAACTTCAATTGATTAGTTTTCATCATATAAAAAAACAAAGTTAAATAATCGGGTTGATAGTTAGTAGATGCGTACAGTTCAACATACCCTGAGTTTTCAAGAGCTTTATGAAGGTTCATAAAATCAAGTTCATGACTTTGGGGATGTAAAAAGTGCTTTGTTTGCTCAGTAGAGTCGACCTTTGGAAATAACAAGCTGAAATTACGGAAATACACATTACTCAATATCCATTTCGAGCCAAGGTTTTCCTCTTCCAGAGTTAGAAAAAGAATCAGGCTTTCTTCTCTTCCCTTTATCATAAACGTTGCCGATACTTCTGCATACCAATTGTTGTCTAAAAAATTTAGATATACAGGAACCTTCTCGTTGGTAACATCATTTATAAAATACTTCTTCAGATTTCCCGAAGTTCGCGGATTGTAATTGTCGAACATTCCGGGAAGGATTTTTCTGCGCAATTCATTGTCTCTGTACTTATTATCAGTTTGAGCAAGTAATTTACCATAATTATCTTCTTCCATATTGAACCGATGAACAAACTGCCCAACCTGTTTATTCATTGCATAAAGTGTTGATTCATCATCACTAAACCCATTAAGCGACTGGGCATTGACAAATGAAATTACTACAAAAACCAATATAATAATTGAAATTATTCTCCGCATATTTTTAAGTTTTGGCCCGTATTATGAACAAAGCATCGGACTGGCAAATTTAGTTTATTATTAAAAACGTTAGTTAAGGAAAATAATTATTGATAACAGGTTTCGGTTTATGTCAAAATGTTGAGTGATAAAGATAGTTATATCCATTTTTTCTTACATTTGAAAATTCTAAATAATCCCCAACAACATGAATAATAACTATATTAAGCTATTAATAATACTATTTCTTATTGTACAGTCAACCTTAATAATAGGTCAAACTAAAGAAAAAAATGAGCCATTAACCGATAAAACTTTTTCAGGATTGGAATTCAGGAATATTGGTCCCGCACTAATGTCAGGTCGAATTTCTGATATTGCCATTCATCCTGAAAATAACAATATCTGGTATATCTGTGCCGGATCAGGAGGAGTATGGAAAACCAAAAATGCTGGTACCACATGGACACCTATTTTCGATAATCAAAAAGTTTTTTCTATCGGGTGTGTGAGTATTGATCCCAATAATTCACACATTGTATGGGTAGGAACAGGGGAGAATGTTGGTGGCAGGCATGTTGGTTTTGGAGATGGGGTTTATCGTAGTGATGATGATGGCCATAGCTGGAAAAATATGGGATTGAAAAACTCGCAACACATCTCCAAAATAATTGTACACACAAATAATTCAAATATTATTTGGGTTGCAGCACAAGGTCCTTTGTGGTCGAAGGGTGGTGATCGTGGTTTGTTCAAGTCGATTGATGGTGGACTAACATGGAAACAAACACTTGGCGATAATAAATGGACAGGAGTTACCGACATTGTAATTGATCCCAGATACCCAGATTTAATTTATGCTGCCACCTGGCAAAGAAACAGAAATGTTGCATCATACATGGGAGGCGGACCCGGATCAGGTATTCACCGTTCGCTAGATGGTGGCCAAACATGGGAAAAACTCAAGATTGGCCTACCCGATTCCAATATGGGTAAAATAGGTCTTGCCATTTCTCCTCAAAAACCAGATGTTATATATGCTGCAATTGAACTTGATCGAAGAACTGGTGGGATTTTTAAATCTAACAATCGTGGTGCATCGTGGGAAAAGCAATCCGAAACCGTTTCGGGAGCCACGGGACCGCATTATTATCAGGAGCTTTATGCCAGCCCTCATGAGTTCGACAAACTTTATCTTGCGGATGTGCGAATTCAGGTAAGTGAGGATGGAGGAAAAACCTTCCATCGCATGAAAGAAAATAACAAACATTCTGACAATCATGCAATTGCTTTTAGGAAAGATGATCCTGATTATTTGCTTGTAGGAACCGATGGGGGCATCTACGAAAGTTTCGACAATACTGAAAACTGGCGGTATATGGCCAACTTGCCATTAACTCAATACTATAAACTTGCGCTGGACGATGCTGAACCGTTTTATAATATATATGGGGGCACTCAGGATAATGGTACTCAGGGAGGACCTTCAAGGACTAACACCAAAAGTGGCATAAGTAATTCAGACTGGATTATGACATTATTTGCTGATGGACACCAGCCTGCCACCGAGCCGGGAAATTCAAATATTATTTACTCCGAATGGCAAGAGGGTCATCTAAATCGGATTGACCTTAGCACTGGGGAATTTGTATTTATTCAACCACAACCCGGGGCTGGAGAAGACTATGAGCGATACAATTGGGATGCTCCAATTCTTGTTAGCCCTCATTTACCAACGAGGCTTTATTTTGCTTCGCAAAGAGTGTGGCGTTCGGATAACAGGGGCGATAGTTGGTCTACGATTTCGGATGACCTAACACGTAATCAGGAAAGAATGACATTACCATTAATGGATCAAACATGGAGCTGGGATTCACCCTGGGATGTTAATGCAATGTCTAATTATAGTACAATTACTTCGTTGGCAGAATCACCATTACAGGAAGGTCTCATATATGCAGGTACTGATGATGGTTTAATACAGATTACAGAAAACGGTGGAGATAGTTGGAAAAAAGTTGAGGTTAGTAAACTTCCAGGTGTTCCATCATCAGCATTTGTTAATGATATTAAAGCCGACCTGCATAATGTAAATACAGTTTATGTGGTTCTTGACAATCACAAATCGGGCGATTTTAAACCATATGTTTACAAGAGCACAAATCGTGGAAATACATGGCAATCAATAAGTGGTAATATACCAGATAGTACTTTGGTATGGCGAATAGTTCAGGATCATGTAAAGCCCGAACTGCTATTTATAGGAACTGAGTTTGGAATTTATACTTCCATCGATGGAGGAAAAAAATGGAGCAAACTCATGGGTAATGTCCCCACTATTTCCTTTCGAGATTTGGCAATTCAAAAACGTGAAAACGATCTGGTTGGAGCTTCCTTTGGTAGAAGCTTTTTTGTGCTGGACGATTATAGCGCCTTGCGATTTGTTAGTGAAGATCAACTGAAAAAGGAGGCAACACTATTCCCTGCGCGCGATGCATGGTGGTATATACCAAGACCGGATCAAACATTTGGAGGAAAGGGTTCTCAGGGAGAATCTTATTACATTGCTCCGAACCCTCCTTTTGGGGCTGTTTTTACCTACTATCTTGCTGATGAGTATTCAACAAAGAAAGCTGAGCGCAAAAAAAAGGAAAAAAAATTAATGGAAGAGAAAA
>JABMPH010000497.1 GCA_013203805.1 Bacteroidota bacterium
ATGAAGTACTATCATCTGATGATATTTCAATTCATCCTAATCCAGTTTCGGGAAATGCTAATATTGAATTTAGTCTAAACAACACAGCTACTGTTAATATTGCTGTTTTTGATATTCTAGGCAAACAAATTCAAAACCTACATGAAGGTGAATTAAGCGGTGGATCACACAATATTCAATTGAATTCTGATAATATGCGCCAGGGCATTTATTTTGTAAAAATTCAGATGAACAATGAAGTTGTTACAAAGAAAATTATGGTAAACTAGACAGTTACCACATAGCCAAAACTATTGGCAAATAAAGAGCCGTATCGCCGAATGTGATGCGGCTTTTTTTATGATATTTAATTATTGTAGATTGATATTTATTTGAGATTTGACAATTGAAATTTGGAAATTTTGTCATATTACTATGTGCGCGCCCTTTTTCCGGGGTGTTGGGTTTCAGGATGATAAAAATATTTATCACTCAATCGTCTAATTTACTGACTACTGGGGATCCACATCAAATTGGACAATAATGGATTTAAAACCGGAGTTTGATTTGGTCCTGATTACAGATTCATGTATATTTTTCTTAACATCAGTAAGGCTAGCTCCTTTAGGTATTTTAAGCATTGTTTGCTTAATGTAATAGTTTCTAACTCTGCCTACCAGAGGAAATTCTGGACCATAAACTAGTTTTCCATATAAAGCCCTTAAATCTTTTGCAAAAACAGCAGCTCCTTCATTCAATATCTCCGGATTACGGTGTTTCATCCTAATGATAATAAGTCGATAATATGGAGGGTAGTAGAATTTCTTCCTCTCAGCCAATTGACGAAGATACATACTTGTATAATCATGATTCACAACATCTTTTAAGATAGGATGGTTAGGTTTCCATGCCTGGATAACAACCATTCCCTGTATGTCCTTTCTGCCTGATCGGCCACTCACTTGAAGCATAAGCTGGAAACTTCTTTCATGGGCTCTAAAGTCAGGAAAACTAAGCATGCTATCAGCACTCAATACTCCAACAATTTGTACATTATCAAAATCAAGACCCTTGGTTACCATTTGTGTGCCGATAAGAATATCCGTTTCCTTATCTTCAAAATTGGAAATTATTCTTGTAAAAGCATTTTTAGTCCGAGTTGTATCAAGATCCATTCTATCAATCTTAACATCGGGCAGTAGCAAACCCAATTCTTCAGATACCTTTTCGGTTCCAAACCCTTGCATTTTAAGTCCGGCATTACCACAATGGGGACAGGTTGGAGGAACCGTTGTGGAATAACCACAATAGTGACATTTTAATAATTCGCTATATTTATGATAAGTAAGGGTAACATCACAATTTTTACATTCGGGCACCCAATGACAAACATCACATTCAATCCTTAACGAAAATCCCCTCCTATTCTGAAATAGGATAACTTGTTGCTTATTTTCAAGGGCTTTATCAATTCCCTTCATAAGTACTGACGAAAAATGGGATTTCATCATTCGTCGTTTAAGTTCCTCCTTAAGATTTACAATCACTACTTTTGGAAGCTTAACTCCACTATATCTATCTGTAATTTCAGCAAAACCGTATTTGCCAGATTTTGAATTGTAATAACTTTCAATTGCCGGAGTAGCCGAACCTAATATTACTTTCGCCCCATGTAGTGTGGCCAGATAAATGGCTGCATCTCTGGCATTATATCTTGGAGCAGGATCATACTGTTTATACGAACTATCATGCTCTTCATCAATAATAATTAATCCTAAGTTATCGAATGGGAGAAATAATGATGATCGTGGGCCAAGAATAATCTTATATTTAGCATGAATATTTTCATCATCACACCCGGCAACATTATTCCAAACCTCTACCCTTTCATTTTGGCTATATCTTGAATGATATACTCCAACTTCATCACCAAAATACTTACGCAATCTATTTATTATTTGTGTAGTGAGGGCTATTTCAGGAAGCATGTACAAAACTTGTCTCCCCGCATTAATCGCATCAAAAATAAGCTTGATGTAAACCTCAGTTTTGCCTCCTGATGTAACACCATGAAGTAACACAACATTATGTTTACTAAACGATTGATTAATCACATTGTAAGCATCAGTTTGATGATCACTTAGAATTAATGAAGAAGATTCGGAGCTTTGCTTTTCATAATCAAACCTACTTATAGTTTTTTTTGTTGATATGAATATTTCCTTATTTACCAATGCCGTTAGTGCCGAGCTACTTCCTTCAGTTATCTTTATTAGATCCGATTGCTTTACAGAACTCTCGGTGGTAAGAGGAAATCCAACCTTGGAAATAAAAGCCATCAATAATTCCAATTGTTTATGTGCACGTTTTCCAAGCTCATCCATTAATTTCTGAAGATTTTCTTCATCAATAAAAGTACCCGAAATACTTATCCGCTTTTCTGTTTTCGGTTTATAAATATTATTCAGTTCTTCCTCCATAACTATCATTCGATGGTCGATCATAGTTTTAATGAGGGGTAGAACTTTTTTATAACCCACAAGCTTTGAAATCTCATCAACGGTAAGCTTCTTTTTCTCGATTAAGGCTTCAGTTATCTGGTATTCAAAAGGATTGAGTATATTAAAATCGGGCATGAAGGTTGGAGACAGTACAATTTTTGATTCACTCGACAATTTAAAAGCGGTTGGTAAGGCAGCATTCATTACATCACCTTCGGTACTCATATAATAACCTGCCATCCATTCCCATAATTTCAACTGAATGGTATTTACAATTGGTTTTTCATCAAGTAAAGTAATTATATACTTTGGCACATGATTTTGAGGTACATCAGTATGGACTTTCTTAACAACACCTGCATAAATCTTTTTACTGCCAAACTGAATACTTACTCTTTGTCCCACCCTAATGAATTCGTTAAGGTCGAATGGCACCCTATATGTGAATGCTCCCTCGATTGGTAAGGGTAATAGCACATCTGCAAATAGGGTTATACGGTCCATAAAGGATATTTCTTAGTCTTATAAAAATTAGTTTGGCCTCTCAGTCAATTAATTGACCAGCAAAGTGAATAGCTAATTTCAATTTCTAAAAATATGAATAATTATAGCCCATTGAAAGTTATTGAGCTATTTAACAGGAACTTTTTCTTCAACACTATATTTCCCAACCTTATATCCTATTGAGTTATAGCCTGTTTTGATGATGTTTAAACCTTCACAGGCAGTTAAGCCCAGCCATTTGCATGAAATTGTGGTACAATGATTTGTTCCATTTATCTGTATTCCCCAGCATTCATTGTTGGAAAAGAGTGATGTATTTACCGTTTTCATCTATTATTGATTTGAAAAACAAATATAGCTAACCTACAATATCCTAGCCCTTATATATTGTGATATTTACCAAATTATGATGTAACATTTAGCGCATTCTTATTAAATTTGTAGCTAGGATTTTCTCGTTATTAATAAAATATCTTTTACATTAAGTTGAATAATTGAAATAAAATGGAGAATCAGACTCAGGGCAATAGTAATGATTGCCTACTTGAATGAAATAATAGGTATTTTACACAACCAAAAACCAGGCAAACCCTCGTGATTGCAATACCATATTTTCATTATCCATAGTAAAGCCATTCATGGTTAGCAATGCGAGATTACTTTCCTCCAACGGATTGCGTATTATTTGTATTTCAGATGAAAGATTGTTGATAACTAGAACTTTTTCATTCTCATAAGTTCTCAGATAAGCTAATATCTGTTGTGGAACTTTATTGCTTTGGGTCTTCACATCAACAAAATCCAAAGCTCCGCGTCCAAAAACTTTATGTTCTTTTCTTGTATTCAGTAATCCGGAAATTGTATTAAAAACTTCTGTATGGAAATTATCAGGTTGCTGTAAATCAAGTTCCAATTGTTCCCAATCAATTCTGCCCCTTACTAAAAAACGGGTATCATCTTTGCCTGTTAACTGAATCTGCTCCTTGTAAAAATCACTATCATTTAATTTCCCAAATTCATCACCATAATACACAACAGGAGTTCCCAAAAGGGTTAACATAATTGAATATGATAATGCAATTTTATTTACATCTTTCTCCATGAGTTCCGAAAGTCTGGCGCTAATCCCCTCTCCTACTCTAAAATCCCATTCTGGTTTATGACAATAACTTCCATGAATAAAGGCTCTATCTTCTTCTGAAACATAAACAAGTTCCAGACTTAGTTCATCGTGAACTCTTAAAAAGGTAAACCATTGATTTTTGTTTCCTATTGCCGGAGTAACCGACCTACTCAGGGTATGCTTAATGGGTTGCGAATTACCTTGGGCAATTGCCTTGAACATCATTGGCATCAATGGGAAATGGTATGCTGCATGACATTCATCATTATTACCTAAATATTTTACAACTTCATACGGTTTCTGACATGCTTCAGCTAACAATAAAGATCCGGGGTTAACATAGTCGAGAATTGCCCTGAAAAATTTCACAATTACATGAGTTAAATCAAGATTTTCACAACTTGTTCCATCTTCTTTCCACAAATAAGGAATTGCATCAGCCCTAAATCCATCAACACCAACCGATTGCCAATAAAGCAGGTTGTGTGACATTGCAAGTAACACATCCGGATTACGATAATTTAAATCGGGTTGGAAACTAAAAAATCTATGAAAATAATATCTATCGCCTAATTTTTCCCAGTTGCTATCCTCAATGCCTTTAAATAGTAGTCGTGCATCTAGATATTCATCAGGTTTATCTCGCCAAATGTAAAAATTACTGAACTCAGTCTCTTCAGTTTTTTGTGAATCTAAAAACCAAGGGTGTTGGTCGGAGGAATGATTTATTGCTACATCAAAAATTACTCTTATGCCCCGTTGATGTGCTTCTTTAAGGAAACTTCCAAAAACGATTTCTTGTTCCTCTTTTGTACAATCATCTGTTAATCCCAATAAATCGGGTCTTATTCTATCATATTTACTTATGTCAAATCCTGCATCACGCATTGGCGATTTAAGGATGGGCAGCAACCACAAACAATTTATACCCAACTTTTGAATGTAATCAAGTTTCTCGGTTAATCCGTTAAAATCTTCATTATAAAGATCGACGTAAAGTGCATAAACAATAGCATCTTTATACCAATCACTTTCATGAACCTCAACTTCAGTCTGTTTTAATGATGCAATAAAATCATCTAACTTAACTGTTGATACATCAGGATATAGTTGTTCCCAATAGGAATACAATAACGAACTATTATTCATGGCCATAAATATTTTCTAAAACAAAAGTACTATAAAAGCAACCCTACTACTACATAAACGCTTATTGATCGACAAACCTGAAACAGGATATTTCTTTTTTGCTTTCAGACGATTATATCAATCGTTTGCATTGGAAATCATGATGAGATCTCTTTAGCATTTTCTACTAAAATTTACCAAATCGATAATTACAAGCTGAATTGTTCTGCTAACTTACTGAATTATTATACTTTTGAGAAAAAGAAAAAGAAATAGAACTATAAATCATTAAGCCATGAAGTATTTTTATAAGTCTTTAATAACACTCGTCCTTATTATGATGGGAGCGAACTTATTTGCCGCAAAAATAAACCTCGATCGTATTGATCCTCCCTTTTGGTGGACTGGGATGAAAAACTCACAATTGCAATTGATGGTTCATGGTACAAATATTTCAGAAGCAAAACCTGTAATTGAGTATTATGGTGTACGTGTTAAAGAAATTATTCTGGTTGAAAACCCAAACTATATGTTTATCAACCTTGAGATAGGTGAAGAAACCAAACCTGGTGTTTTTGACATTCATTTTAAAAAAGGAAAGAAAACAATTGCCACATACAAATATCAGCTTAAAGAGCGAGTATCTGACCCAAGTCTTTATAAAGGATTCGACAATTCTGATGTGATATATTTACTTATGCCCGACCGCTTTAGTAACGGTAATCCTAACAATGATGATATGCCACTTATGTTAGAAACTGCTGACCGTACCAATCCAAACGGTAGACACGGTGGAGATATTGAAGGCATGAGTAACCAATTGGACTACTTAAGTGATTTGGGTATTACAGCAATCTGGGCAAACCCATTACTCGAAAACAATATGCCGGCTTATTCATATCATGGATATGCTGTTACTGACCTCTACAAAGTAGATCCGCGATTTGGTACTAACGAAGATTATTTGACTTTCATAAAGAAGGCACACTCAAAGGGCATTAAAGTTATTATGGATATGATTTTTAATCATCTTGGGACAGGTTATTATTGGAAAGATGATCTGCCAATGAAAGATTGGTACAATGAATGGCCTGAATTTACAAGATCTAATTATAGAGGAGGTACAGTTAGTGATCCATATGCTTCTGAATTTGATTATAACAAGGAGGTAAAGGGCTGGTTCGACAAGACCATGGCCGATTTGAATCAAAACAACGAATTCATGGCAAATTATCTGATTCAGAATAGTATCTGGTGGATTGAATACTCTGGATTAGATGGTATTCGCCAGGATACATACCCCTACCCATACAAAGATTTTATGGCTGAATGGATGAGGAGATTACTTGAAGAATATCCCGACTACAATGTTGTGGGAGAAGCATGGCTTTCACAACCACCAGCAGTTGCTTATTGGTTAGATAATAACACAAACAAAGACGGTTACAAATCAAACCTAACAAATGTTTTCGACTTTCCTCTGATGTACGCCATTAGTAAAGCATTTAACGAAAATGAAGGCTGGTCGACTGGAACTGCTCAATTGTACGAGGTTCTTTCGCAGGATTATGTTTATTCAATGCCTGATAATATTGTCACTTTCGTTGATAATCATGATGGTGACAGGTTTTATACAAAAATCCAAGAAGATATAAATAAATTCAAACTTGCAATGGCATTTATGATGACCACACGTGGGATTCCTTCAATATATTATGGAACCGAAATACTCATGACCGGCGAAGAACATAAAGGACACGGTGACATTCGTAAAGACTTCCCTGGAGGCTGGAATGGTGATGCCACTAATGCATTTTCCAAAGAAGGCAGAACAGATGATCAAAATGAGGCTTTCGATTTTATACGCAGATTACTAAATTGGAGAAAGTCAAATACAACTGTGCAATATGGAGAACTCACACATTACATTCCTGAAAATGGTGTTTACGTTTACTTCAAAAAACATGAAGGAAATACAGTAATGGTAATGCTTAACAACACTAATGAGGATAAGATAGTAGATTTGACCAGATACTCAAAAAGTATTGGTTGCAATACCAAAGGGCGAAGTGTTCTTACTCGTCGTGGATGGGACGATTTGAGTAAAATTGAAATATCAGCCAAATCGCCTCTAATCATTGAATTATCGAAATAAGTATTCTTAAAAATGTTGAAAAAAAATAAACCTTTACTATTAACTTTTCTTGCGGCATTTGCCATATTTCCAACTTTTCTGTCAGCTCAGGTTGCATGGTTATATCCTATAAACCCATCAATAACTGACACGGTTATTCTTACCTACAATACCAACACTGGGAACAGATCTATGGCTGGGATAGATGGAACTGTTTATTTACATACCGGTGCCATAACCGATCGTAGTATTGATGGTGGCGACTGGAAACATGTTGTTGGTAATTGGGGAGAAGACGACAGTCGTGTAAAAATGCAAAGTATTGGTAATGGACTACATGAATTTAGATTTGTAATTAAAGACTTTTATGGTCTGCGTGATGATGAAAATGTTCAACAATTGGCATTTGTTTTTAGAAATGAATCTGGATCCAAAGTAGGAAAGACAGCTAAAAATGAAGACATATTTCTTCCGGTAAACGGATATAAGCCTCCCAAGGCTGAAGAAAAAAAATATCGATTCGGCAGTCGTACTTATGTTTCATATCTTAATAGAGATAGCGTGATCGACATACTAACAGATCATGGTATAACACGCATAGTACCATATAATAGTAATATTATAGAGGTTAAACATTTTCCAAATAGTCTTATAACTCCCGATTCATCTCATTCCTCAATCTTGGTTCCACAAAAATCATATTTCAAAATAATTGAAAACGATAACTGGTTAAGAATCATTACCGATAGACTTTCACTGGCAATACACAAAAACCCATTTTTTGTTTCATTTTTATATAATGGTGATACTATATTAAAAGAGGAAAGGGGCTTTTTTAGAAGGTCGGATACTGATGGCTTAAGATTTGAAATTGGAAGAGATGAAAAGATATTTGGACTAGGCGAACGATCGAATGCTTTGAATCTGGTTGGAGGTAGTTACAATCTATATAATCGTCCAAAATATGGATACGAAAAAGGAGCACGTAATTTAAACTACTCCATCCCTTTGGTCGTTTCTTCAAACAAATATTTATTGCTTTTCGACAACCCTCAAAAAGGTTATGCTGATATTGGTGAATCAGAGCCAGGAATATTTGAATGGGCAGCCATAGGTGGAACTATGAAATATACTGTAGTTGCCGGAAGTGATTTTAAATCAATCTCAAGAAATTACGCAAAACTAACAGGCACACAACCACTTCCTCCGAGGTGGGCTTTGGGCAACCTACAATCTAGGATGGCTTATCGAACACAGTATGAAACAGATTCGATAGTATCATTAATGCAAGAAGAAGACTTCCCAATTGATGCCATTATTCTTGATTTTTATTGGTTTGGAGATAGTATTCATGGAACAATGGGCCGATTAAAATGGTATAAACCCAACTGGCCGAACCCTGAAAAAATGATCTCAGACTTTAGAAATAAAGGAGTTAAAACAATACTTATTACCGAACCTTATATACTTGATTCACTCGAAAACTTTAAAATAGCCGACAAATTAGGAATCCTTGCCCTCGACAGTAATGGGAATTCGTATGTAAATAGGGAGTTTTACTTTGGTGATGGTGCCCTTATCGACATTTTCAAACCCGAAGCCGGTGATTGGTTTTGGAAACAATATAAAAAGCAAATGGAGATAGGTGTTGAAGGATGGTGGGGCGATTTAGGTGAACCTGAAAACCATCCTGCCGATCAAATACATGTTGTTGGAACTGCCGATGAAGTCCATAATATCTACGGTCATTATTGGCATAAAGCACTTTTTGAAAATTTTAGAAGAGACTATCCAAATAGAAGACTTTTCAATCTTAACAGGGCGGGATTTGCCGGATCGCAACGTTATTCAATTTACCCATGGACCGGTGATGTATCAAGAAGCTGGGGAGGCTTGCAGGCTCAGCTACCGTTATTGATACATATGAGTTTAAGCGGTTTGCCCTTTATTCATTCTGATGCAGGTGGTTTCGCTCAGGGGGCTATGGATAATGAACTCTATACCCGCTGGTTGCAGATGGCTTGCTTTTCACCGATACTTAGACCACATGGTTCTGGAATACCTTCTGAACCAGTGTATTTTAATGACACCACAAAAAACATTGTAAGAAGATTCATGAAACTAAGGTATCAGTTATTACCATATATTTATACGTTAGCGGCAGAAGCCAAATTACATGGCTATCCAATTGTACGACCTCTATTTTATGAGTTTACTGATGATACAACCGCCTACAACATCGACAATGAATATATGTTTGGTGATGACATACTAGTAGTACCTATAGTGGAAAGAGGACAAGAAAAACAGGAAATATACTTACCAACAGGGGAAAAATGGTATAACTTCTGGAATAACTTTCTTTTTGATGGTGGAAAATCAATGATTATAAATATAAATTTGGAAACCATTCCGATATTTGTAAAAGCAGGATCGTTCATCCCAATTGTGCCATATTTCAACACAACCGATAATTACAATACAAGCAATCTAACATTTCGATATTATTTCGATCATTCAATTGCAACAAACACATACACAATGTTCGAAGACGATGGCATTACATATGGCACTATAGAAAGCAGTGATTATAGGTTAATTGTACTAGAACGAAAAGTTTTGTCCGACGGAGAATTTAGTTACACTCTGGAATCAAAAGGAAAAGGATATAAGAACGAGCCACAAGTAAGAAATATTACTGTTGAAATCATTGGCTTAAATAAATCAAACATTGTTGCTTTATTTAAGGATGGTGTAAAAATGATTATGTCAGAAAACAAAACTGACATTGAAAACGAGTATTACTTCGACAATGTGTCAAGAAAGTGGATTCTAAATCTGGTTTGGGATGGAAACTACACAGAAATAATTCAAAAAGGAAAAATTAAATAATTATCATAAAACCAATGATCATGAAAAAGTTAAAATTTCGCTTATTTTCGCCTGCTGTAATAATAATACTTATTGCAGTGATGATATCATGCAATACAAATCAAACAAAAAATACTAAAGAAAAGAAGGAAGAGATGCAAGAAGACTGGAGCAAGAACGCAAATATCTACGAAGTAAATATCCGACAATACACAGATGAAGGAACAATAGTAGAGTTTCAAAAACACTTACCCCGACTTAAAGAAATGGGAGTTGATATTCTATGGCTTATGCCCGTTTTCCCTGTTGGGGACCTTAACAGAAAAGGGTCACTGGGAAGTTATTACGCCGTTAAGGATTATAAAGATATCAACCCAGAATTTGGAAATATTGAAGATTTAAAAAATCTTGTTAAAGAAGCTCACAAGTTGGGAATGCATGTAATTCTCGACTGGGTAGCAAATCACTCGGCATGGGACAATTCATGGGCAACGGAGCATCCTGATTGGTATCAACACGATGATAGCGGGAAGTTTGTTTCTCCATTCGACTGGACAGATGTAATTTCATTTGATTATGACAATAACGACATGCGTGCAGCAATGGTTGATGCTCTCAAATTTTGGATAACCGAAGCAGATGTAGATGGTTACCGTTGTGATGTTGCAGGAATGGTTCCCACCGATTTCTGGGACAATGCACGTGATCAAATGGATTCGATAAAACCTGTATTCATGCTTGCCGAAGATGAAGACAATACCGACTTGCTAAGAAAAGCATTTGACATGAACTATAGCTGGAAACTTCACCATATTATGAATGATATAGCCAAAGGTAAAAAGAATGCAAATGATATTTGGGACTACATAACATGGAATGATTCTGTTTATCCATCAAATGCATATCGGATGTATTTTACCTCAAACCATGATGAGAATTCTTGGAATGGAACCGTACAAGAACGCATGGGTGATGCTGGAGAAGCAATGGCGATATTGTCGTATACTGTACCTGGAATGGCTTTGGTTTATAGTGGACAAGAGGCAGGATTAGATAAACGACTTCGCTTTTTTGAAAAAGATACCATTAATTGGGATAACATGGTTTATGGTAATCTTTACACAAAACTTAATAATCTAAAAAAAGAAAATAAGGCACTTTGGAATGGTGAAAATGGTGGAAGTATGACCCGTTTAAATGATGGATCAAACCAACATGTTTATGCATTTTTACGTGAGAAAGATGGTGATAAGGTTATTACAATAATTAACCTTAGCAATAAACCACAAGAGGTAGTTATTGACTTAGACATTGAATCAGGAAAATATAGAAACGTTTTCTCAGGTGAAGAATTAGTTATTAGTAAAAACGACAATTTTGAACTTTTACCATGGACGTATTTGGTGCTGACAAATTAAATGCTGTTTCAATAGGTTAATTTCATCATAGTATATTTATTACTCTCAAGTACTTCTTTTTTTAACTGGAGTGTTAATGCTTACGAAAGATTTTAAAAAAGTAAGTTATTGAAAGTATTATTGGTCTGGTATAACATAATGTTTCTTTTTTATAATCATTCTAGATAATATTAATATTTTTGCAAATCCGTTATGTATATATTTGCATAACGCAGTTTATTAATAAGCTAAAGGTTATAAAAATGCAAAATAGTTTATACTTTGTTCCACCGGCAAAAAATGAGCCCGTATTATCGTATAAAAGCGGTTCACCTGAACGAGAAAAAATACTTCAGGCCATTGAATGTGCAAAATCATATGAAGTTGATATACCAATGATTATCAATGGTAAAGAAATACGTACTGATACTAAAAAAGAACTCCATCCACCCCATGATCATCAACATTTATTGGGCTACTATAGCCGTGGTGATGAGAGTCATGTACAAGATGCCATTGATGCAGCCCTTGGAGCTCGTCAGAAATGGGCTTCTTTATCATGGAAACAAAGAGCGTCCATTTTCCTAAAAGCTGCCGGAATGATTTCAGGACCATACCGAGCAAGAATAAATGCAGCAACTATGCTTGGCCAATCAAAATCTGTTCATCAGGCAGAAATTGATGCAGCATGCGAATTGGCTGATTTTCTAAGGTTTAACGTTCAGTATATGACTGAAATATATAACGAGCAGCCTGATTCGGATGAATCGATTTGGAACAGAATTGAACAACGTGGTTTAGAAGGCTTTGTGTTTGCACTAACGCCTTTCAACTTTACAGCTATTGCCGGAAATCTTCCATCAGCACCCGCGTTAATGGGCAACACAGTTGTTTGGAAACCATCAAATACACAAATATATTCAGCTGCCATTATTATGGAAATTTTCATGGAAGCCGGGTTACCAGATGGAGTAATAAATTTAGTTTTTGTGAGTGGTCCGGTTGCTGGGAAAGTGATTTTTTCGCATCGCGATTTTGCGGGTATTCATTTCACCGGATCCACATCTGTTTTTCAAAATATATGGAGAGAAATCGGGAATAACATACATAAATACAGATCCTACCCACGAATTGTTGGTGAAACCGGGGGTAAGAATTTCGTATTAGCACATGAATCGTCTAATGCCCGCCAGGTTGCCACTGCATTAACTCGTGGTGCTTTTGAATATCAGGGGCAAAAATGTTCGGCAGCATCACGCGCATATATCCCCGACAATCTTTGGGAAGACGTGAAGGAAGAAATTAAGTGTGATATGGATACTATGAAAATGGGATCTGTTGAAGATTTCTCAAACTTTGTTAATGCTGTAATCGACGAGGCATCCTTCGATAAACTTGCCAGTTTTATTGATGCAGCTAAGGAGGATAAAGATGTAGAAATTATACACGGTGGAAACTATAATAAATCGGTGGGATACTTTATTGAACCTACAATTATTCTCACAAAAGATCCTCATTACATAACAATGGAAGAAGAATTATTTGGACCTATTCTTACTATTTATATATATGATCATAATAAATTTGAAGAAACCATCGAACTTGTCGATAATACTTCAATATACGCATTAACAGGATCAATTTTTTCAAAAGATAGATACATTATTCAGCATGTATTGAGGAAACTCAACCATGCTGCCGGTAATTTTTATATTAATGATAAACCAACAGGAGCTGTTGTAAATATGCAACCATTTGGTGGAGCCCGAGGATCGGGAACAAACGACAAAGCAGGATCAAAACTTAACTTATTGAGATGGGTTAGCCCACGAACTATAAAGGAGTGTTTTGTTCCGCCCGAAAGTTACAAGTATCCATTTATGGAGGAATAGTTAGTAAATTTTCAAACCTCTATAACTTTTCTAAAGTTATATTTAACAACTAAAACTTTAGAAAAGTTTGACAAAGTTTAATTAAAACAGAAATTAAATCAAAATAATGAAAGCAATACATTTTAATAAAAGTGAATTACTCGACCGACTTAGTATTATAGATATAAATCGCGGAGTTACAACAGGAACAAATTGGTATAATGTAAAAGGAGATATTACAACCTCAATTTCACCAATTGATAACCAGGAAATTGCCAAAGTAAAAAATGCAACTCTGGAAGATTATGAAATGGTTGTTGAAACAGCACAGGAAGCATTTAAAATCTGGCGTGAAATTCCAGCTCCCGAACGTGGTGAAATAGTTCGTCAAATTGGTTTAGCACTTCGCAAACACAAGCGTGATCTTGGAATGTTGGTTTCCCTTGAAATGGGCAAGATATACCAAGAAGGTCTAGGGGAAGTGCAGGAGATGATAGATATATGTGATTTCGCAGTGGGTCAGTCAAGACTACTCAATGGTTTTACCATGCACTCAGAAAGACGCAATCACAGAATGTACGATCAGTATCATCCGATTGGAATTGTTGGATTGGTTACATCCTTTAACTTCCCAGTTGCTGTTTGGGCATGGAACTCAATGTTAGCAGCCATTGCCGGAGATGTGGTAATATGGAAACCCAGCTCAAAAACACCATTAACTGCAATTGCAACAATGAATGTTATTCAAGGTGTACTAAGAGCTAATAATGTTCCCGAAGGAGTATTTAACTTAGTAATAGCTAAGTCATCAGTTCTTGGAGATAATTTTTTAGCCGACAAAAGAATTCCCCTATTCTCAGTAACTGGATCAACGGCTGTTGGGAAAAGAGTTGGAAAAATTGTGGGACAACGGCTTGGAAAAACCATACTAGAGTTAGGTGGAAATAATGCCGTTATTGTTAGTGATTCTGCTGACTTGGATATGGCTATACCATCAATTGTATTTGGCGCAGTTGGGACTGCAGGACAGCGTTGTACATCAACCCGGAGGGTAATTGTACATGAAAAGGTTTACGATGAAGTAAAAAAACGCCTGTTAAACGCATACGGACAAATAATTGACAAAATCGGGAATCCATTGGATAAGAAAACATTGGTTGGTCCGCTCATCGATATTCATTCGGTTAATGCATTTACTTATGCAGTTGAAGAAGTTCAAAAAGAAGGTGGAAAAATTATTTTTGGTGGTGAAGTCCTAAATGACCCCAAATATCCATCACCAAATTATGTTGTTCCAGCTATTGCCGAGGCTCAAAACCATTACAACATTGTACAGGAAGAAACCTTTGCTCCAATAGTATACCTAATGAAATACAGTACAATAGATGAAGCCATTGCACTAAACAATGGAGTACCACAGGGATTATCGTCATCACTATTCACACTTAATATGCGTGAGACTGAACAATTCCTAAGCGAAGTGGGATCCGATTGCGGTATTGCAAATGTAAACAGCGGTACTTCCGGTGCTGAAATTGGTGGTGCCTTTGGTGGAGAAAAAGATACTGGCGGTGGACGTGAATCGGGTTCCGACTCATGGAAAGCATACATGCGTCGACAAACAAACACTATTAACTATGGAACTGAACTACCTCTAGCACAAGGCATTAAGTTTGCATTTTAGGTAATATTCCCACAACGACCCGCCGGGTTGAAAAAAACCCGTCGGGTCATCTTAACAGAAAAACCCTGATAGCATTTGGGATTTGTTTGGAGTTTAATACAAATTTGGGACTATTACTTTTTCAGAATTTTTGTTGAATACAGTTGATTTTTCTCAATCACAGTAATAATATAAACACCTTCTTTAAGCTCGCTTACATTAAGTTCGATCGAACCTGCCTGGTTCATTTCCCCATCCATTATTAACCTCCCATAAATATCATAAATTGCAAATGAAGTATTTTGTGATTTATTAGGTATCTCCAAATGAAGTATATCACCTACAGGATTTGGATAAATTTTGAGTAGAAGTTGATTACTTTTTGATTCCTCAACACCAAGATATTGTGTGCCAAAATCATCTGAATTAAGAATAAATCTTGCCCGAATTGAGTCAGCAAATACTTTCAATAATTCCACCGACGACATTGGCCCATCATCGCCTCTGGCTGTTACAAAAGCGATATCAATTTTTTGCATTGTACCAGGCAAGAATGTAAAGGGCCCCATGGAACCAAGTCCACGACGATCTCCTGGAGGATTCGGATTACCTTCCCAGGCTGTTTCTTCACTCCAATCAATTGGACCGTAAGGTACTATTCCATTTGTACCCCAATTACAAGGATCAGTTAAACCAGGAAACATAAATTTACAAGATGGACCGTAGCTACCACCCGCTGGATAACCAATGCTACCATAATCCATTAATTCTCCATCCTTCCATACCATTCTCAAATAATTATAATAATCTTGTGAATTTTGCGGATCACTATGAAATGGATTGCCTCCATTATTATGATACATAAACCCTGTCATCCCATATCTTTCATTGTCAACAATACTATCACCAAATCCAACTCCGTTTGTACTTTCATCACAACCGCCATCAGGGTCATCCATATTATTGGAATCTAGTCTTGGGCCACCAAGAAATAATATACCCTGAGCCGGAGGGTTTTCCCCATAAGCTACTAACTCTCCATGTCCATCAATTTCTTCACCATTATAACCAAAATACATACCTCGCTCAACATCACAGCCAACATAGTCATCTTGTGCATATCCAAGATCAATATCTGACCATATTCCAATATATGTATCAGATAATGTATATGCTGATCTATTAAATACCTTATAGCTGAGAAAGACCGTATTGTTTATAGCAGTATTATTCTCTTCTTCAAGCTGATACATCATACCATGTATTTCAATACCGATTGTATTACCCCGTGTTTCGGTACGATCCTCCCTCAAATCATTGAAAATAAAAAAGACGCATTGGTCACCTTTTATTAATGGATAATCACCCGAATATGGATCATAATGCCCATCACCTCCAACATCTACAAATGGAGCTAAATATTTGCTTTGATTAAGATTTTCATCACCATGTGCAGGCCAGTTTTCAATATTATTTATGGCCTTATATCCGGGTTTCCACCAATTATTTTTATGAAAAACAATATCACTTTTGTTTAATTTCCATAATTGATGCCACTTTACAACAGTTGATGTATCAATACTAAGATTCCCATTTTCAAAACTTAAGGGCCCTGACCAATAATCAATGCCAACCTGTCTATATCGCTCTGCTGAAACCCGCAATACTTCATTTTGGTCAATTCCTCCAATCCAAAAAGTAGAAGTAAATATGGTTTGTTTACCGCTTCCTTTTGGATATTCAAGGTGTAAGGACGAGTCAATATCTCCAGGGTTACCTGAATATCCAACACCCTGCCAAAAATGACTTGCATAGGGAGTAACCAGAGCTTGAATATTATTAAAATCTAAGGTGTCAGCGTAATCATTTATAATATTTACACACAATAAACCCCATGACTCAATACCCCATTCTCCATCCTCATTTACGAGTCGGTAGCCTAGACGCCTCAATCTGTTATAATTGTAATAATTATCATAATCAACATAGAATGATAATGTGCTATCTGTAAATGTAACTGGAGAACCTGGGGTAGCACCTATCTTGAAAAACTTTCCCTCAGGGTGATAATCATTGTTTATTACGTTTACGGTAATATATTCCCCAAACCGTGCATCAACTGTATCATTAACTGCAACGGGGTAAGATTGGGAGTAAACATATCCACTGAGAAATAAAACAAATATTAAATGTATTAATTTTTTCATGCTTTTTATTTTAGGTCGATGTAACTATTTTTTAATAAATTTAGCTGAATACTTTTGATCCTTATTAATCATCAATATAATATAAACCCCTGTACTTAAATTGCTTACTCCGATATTTGTATTGTTCAAATTTATTCTTCCTGATAAAATATTCCTACCATACACATCAGAAATAACATATTCTGCATTTTGTTGGCTAAATGGATTTTCTATGTGTAATACTTCATCAACAGGATTTGGATAAATTTTAAGTTGAAGCTGACTAATTGTTGATTCCTCAACACCAAGATATTGTGTACCAAAGTCATCAGAATTTCGGACAAACCTTGCACGAATTGAGTCAGCATAAATTTTCAACAACTCCACCGACGACATTGGCCCATCATCACCTCTGGCAGTAACATACGCAATATCTATTTTTTGCATAGTGCCAGGCAAAAAAGTAAATGGACCCATGGAGCCAAGGCCACGACGGTCATCGGGCCAATTAGGATTACCCTGATTAGCATTTTCTTCAGACCAATTAATAGGTCCATTTGGTTGAATTCCATTTGTACCCCACAAACATGGATCTGATAATCCAGGAAACATAAACTTACAAGCCGGACCGTAACTTCCAGAACTGGGATGTCCTGCGTTCCCATAATCTATTGGTGTATCATCCATCCATATGCCCCTTAAATAATTATAGTATTCTTGAGCAATATCAGGGTCTCCTTGGGCTAAAGTAGTATTCCAATGAAACAAAAAAGAGGACATACCGTATCTTTCATTATCAATAATGCTATCACCAAACCCAATTCCGTTCAGGCTTTCATCACAACCGCCATCCGGGTCATCAATATTATTGGAATCCATATTAGGGCCACCAAGGAACAAGACCCCCTGTGCTGGGGGATTCTCGCCATAGGCAAATGGCTGTCCATTACCATCAATTTCATTTCCATTATAGCCAAAATACATTCCTCGACCAACATCGGATGCTACATAATCATCGTTTCCATATCCGATTGTAAGATCGGTCCATATTCCCATATATGTATCAGAAAGTATATAATCAGAATAATTAAATACTTTATAACTAAGAAAAACCGTATTATTTATTGATGGATTATCAGGTTCTGAAAACTGATATAACATACCATGAACCTCAAGTCCAATTGGTAATCCTTGAGTTTCTGTATGTTCCCTTAAATCATTGAAAATAAAAAAAGCGCATTGGTCACCTTTAATTAGAGGATAATCACCTGAATAGGGGTCATAATATCCATCACCGTCAATATCAACAAATGGAGCTAGATAACTACTTTGATTAAGATTTTCATCTCCATGTGCCGGCCAATCAACAATGTTTTCGATGGCCTCGTATCCGGGTCTCCACCAATTATTTCTATGAAATACAATATCTGTCTTGCTTAATTTCCAAACTCGATTCCAATTAATTACTGTTATTGTATCTATACTAAGATTGTTATCGTTAATACTTAATGGGCCAGGCCAATAATCGATCCCATCTTGGCGGTATCGCTCAGCTGAGAGCCGTAATTCACCATTCTGATCCACGCCCCCTATCCAAAATGTAGAATTATAGATTGTCACTTTACCACTCCATTTGGGAAATTCATAGAACGCTGGATAATCAGAATTCCATGGATGAACTCCAGCCCCTTCCCAAAAGTGATTCCCCCAAGGAATCACGAGAGCCTTAATATTGTTTATATCCAATGAATCAGAATAATTATTGATTACATTTAAATAAACATGTCCATATGACTCAAGACCCCATTCTCCATCCTCATCTACGAGTCTGTAAACTAGACGTTTCAATCTGCTATAATTATAATGATTGTCATAATCAATATAGAATGACAAAGTACTATCAGTTAATATTACCTGACTACCCGGGGTTGTTACATCCACCTTAAAAAACTTACCTTCAGGGTGATAGTCATTGTTTATAACATTTACCGTAATGTATTCGCCAAGCCTTACATCAACTGTATCATTAACTGCAACAGGGTAAGATTGGGAAAGTAAACATTGTGATAAAAAAAATATGAAAACAAATAGATAAAAATTTTTCATTGGGTATGTTTTAGATAATCATTAAACAATCTTCCTAATACTAAAGACGCAATTATTATACATTAAGTTGACATAGGGATATCCTTTTAATTCCAAACGAAATACAAAAAATAATCTTAACAAATAAGTACTATAATCGAACACGCAAGCCAACATTTAACCCCACTGTATTAAACCTTTGATTAACAGGGTAACTATTATCAAAAACAGAATGCAGATTTTGCTTAAAATAAGGCTGTGCCAGAATGCTCCATTTTTTTGAAAAATTATATATCATACCAAGCTGTAGCAAATAATTATACATGGTACGGTTAATATTATTATCAAGTTTATCAATATTGTCCATCCCTTCCACATCTGGGAAATGAGGTAAACTCCCACTATAATTCATCAAAAAGCCAATTGATATACCTGTAGCAATTTCAAAATCAAACTTTCGATAATTAAATTGATAACCAACCAAAATTGGTATTTCAAGATAACTCCATTGGTTTGTGCCTCTATTATCCACATTTATATCTTCATAAACAGGCACCCATGTTGTATCAATACCTACCATTACAGGGTATTCCAAATTTGGAGGGTCGTAAATCCAAACCCAAACTGTGTCGTAATTGAAATAACTGCTTGCACTATCGAGAAGCTGATAGTTGTAGTTATAGTTTTTATTATTTCGATATACCGAATAATTTATTCCTGTCTGGATAAACCAGTTCTTTAGGTGAATTTGAATATCACCACCGGCAGCCCACGACAAAGTCGGCGACTCACCATCTTTTCTAATGTTTAGATATTCATCAGCAACATTTTCAACTTTTACTCCTGCCATTGTAATGGATGGAGATCCGTATAATGACAATGAAAATATGCTTACTTTTTTCAAAGTTTTCTCTGAGATTATTGGGGACTCGATTTCATCCATATTTTTTGAGAATATACTATCAATATCTACTTGAGAAATATTGGATTCATAAAGATTTAGATTGGATGAATTGACGGAAATATCATAAGCCTCTTTGCTGTTCATTAGCGCGATAGTATTTACATCATATTTTTTATCAGATGATGAAACTTCTCCAGTTTGTAAATATGCATCTGGAATCCCTAATGGCTCTTCGGTAACCTGTTCATCAACAGTATATGCATCAGCCTCAATTTCAATAATATCGCTTACACTTGAATCCTCTGTTAACGAAGGGATGCTTTCATCTTCAACAATTGCAATATTTTCTACAACTTCATTACTAATAATGGCTTCATGGTTTGTTTGATGAAGTTCACCATTAATTATCGATGAATAGCCAAAGTACCCTCCAATGGTAATTCCAATGAGAATTAGCAACAATATAAATATCTTCCGAAACTGAAAATACATCAGTAAAAAACTAATTCTTGTTTTAAAAGAAACAGTAGGCTCAAATTCCTGCCCGATAATTGCATCACGATAGAGCTCCTCAATATGTTGAAGATCGTCTTTCATCTTTTCTCATTAGTTTTTAAAATACCTATTTCCAGTAATTTCTTTTTAAGTGATATTTTCGCTCTACGAAGTTGTGTTTTTGAAGTACTTTCTGAAACATTAAGGATTTCAGCAATCTCTTTATGCGAATAGCCTTCAATTGTGAATAGATTAAAAACCACGCGGCTACCTTCCGATAATTCATTTACTTTTTCAAGTATATCATTTGATGAAAAATTATCATGCATAGTTTCTGACAATATCTCTTTGTCAATAAAATCATCAATATTGTCGTGATAATAATATTTGCTATTTTTTCTAAAATTATCTATTGCTGCATTCACAACTATACGTTTTATCCAGTTTTCAAAGGACCCTGTCCCGTCATATTTTTTTATGTTTCTAAATATGCGATAAAAGCCTGTTAATAATACATCTTCGGCTTCGTCCTTTGATTGGCAATATCTTAAACATAACCCCATTAAGACATTATAGTATTTCTTGTATAATATCTTTTGAGATTTATATTCATTTCGAATACAGCCTGAAATTATTTTTTCATTGTCTGATTGCATGCTCTTCATTGGGTATGACGAAGATATTACAAAAAAAGTTGACACTTGATGAAAAAGAATTGTTTTTGACAAAACAAAAAACCCCCTCGAATTAACGAGAGGGTTATAAAACCAACAATTATGAAATAAAGCAAAATTATCTTGAGCAAATTGCTCATTTGTTAATAATATCATTAACTAATTCGTTTACAAAAATACATTAGATTATACGATGCAGATGTTAACCAAACATAACAACTGTTAATAAAAGTTAAAAGCTGTATATCAATTATTTGATAACCTATTTTTGTTGAATGAATAAGTGGACAACTTATATATTTATTGTACTGGTTACTTTTGCTACCATTGGGTTAATGATGATCCAAGTTTATTGGATACGTGATGCAGTAAAACTTAAACAAGCTATTTTTGTTAAAGATGTTAAACAAGCCATTAGCCATGTGATTTATGAAATAGATATCCTAAGACGAGAAGATAGGATAATAAAGCAAAGGAAGTTTTTTGAAGAACACCAAAGCTCATTACAAGCTTACGATTCACTAAATCAAGTGATGAATTATAACTACAAGAATATCAATGACCAAACCGATGTCGATAAGTTTGTTCAAAGTTCAAATTTGGCCAACAAGCTACTTAGTGACCTTACCTTTAGCTATAATCAAAGAGATCCGGGAAACTTTTACTATAATAAAAAAAGTTTAATCCAGTCGATGATAAAAATTGCACTTAAAGATAAGGATATTAATACAACCTTCGAATTTGGGATATACAGTCCTGCCACTAATTCGATGATACTTCAAAAAACAGGTAAGTATCCCGATGAATTACTGAATGAAAGTTTCTGGTTTGATTTAACCCCGCTTGGATCGTTGTTTACACTTCCGAATAGATTACTTATTTATTTTCCCAACGAAAAGAAATTTATTATCAGCCAGTTATGGATAATGTTAGCAGTATCAGTAATTTTGTTTCTAGTAATAATTGTATCGTTTTCATTTAGCATTTATACTATATATCGTCAAAAACGACTTTCTATAATGAAAAACGACTTTATAAATAATATGACTCATGAATTTAAAACACCTATATCAACAATATCATTGGCATGTGAAGCATTAAAGGACAAGGATATCAAGAAAACCGAATCGTTATACGATAATTATATTGGGGTAATCCGTGAAGAAAATGTTAGACTCGCACTTATGTTGGAACAAATACTGCAAACTGCAATAATTGATAAAGGCCAGCTTAAGTTGAATAAATCGCTCAACAATATGCACGATATTATCAATGTTGCCATTAGCAGTAAAAAAATGGCAGTTGATAGTAAAGGTGGCAAAATAAAAGTTGAATTTAATGCAAAACACTTTGATATATCAGGTGACAATATACATCTAACAAATGTGATTTTAAACCTATTGGATAATGCAATAAAATATTGCATTGAAGCGCCTGATATTGTTGTTAACACTATAAATAATGGAAATTCGCTGCTAATAAGAGTTAAAGATAATGGCATTGGAATAAGTAAATCGAATAGAAAAAAAATATTTGAAAAACTCTATCGAGTTCCCACAGGGAATATTCACAATTTTAAAGGGTTTGGTCTGGGACTAAGCTATGCAAAAGCAATTATTGATCAACACGGTGGAGAAATAAGTGTTGATTCAGAACCCGGAAATGGTTCAACCTTCACAATTCAACTACCAATAAAATAATATTTAGATATGGAAAAAGAGACCCGCGTATTACTGGCAGAGGATGATAAAAATCTTGGAAATATACTTAAGACATATTTGGAAGCCAAAAGTTACCCAACAGTATTATGTCAAGATGGCAAGATTGCATACGAGACATTCAAAAGAGAAGAGTTCGACTTTTGTGTACTTGATATAATGATGCCCGAGATGGATGGGTTTACCCTGGCAAAAAAAATAAGGAAGATTGATAAAGAAATTCCTATTCTATTCTTAAGTGCCAAAGCAATGCAGGAAGATAGAATACAAGGTTTTGAGGTTGGTGCTGATGACTATCTAACTAAACCATTTAGTATGGAAGAGCTTCTTTTGAGAATTAAAGCGATCCTACGAAGAAGTATTCACACAGAAAATACCAATAGTAAATCGGAATTCAAATTTGGAAAATATACTTTCGAATACAATCGACAAACTTTAACAATTGGCGAAATTGAACAAAAATTAACATCAAAAGAAGCCGAATTGCTCAAGCTTTTGTGCGAAAACATGAACAATGTTCTGGATAGAACAATCGCCCTAAATAAAATATGGTTCGACGATAGTTATTTCAATGCACGATCGATGGATGTTTATATTACTAAACTCCGTAAATATTTAAAAGGAGATCCAAATGTTGAACTAATAAACGTTCATGGGGTTGGTTTTAAGCTAGTTATTAGTAAATAGTGTTGGATAATTGGTCACTTGCTATTTGGTCAAAACGCCATTTTTGTAGATATTCTTTGCCATCCTTACATGCATCCTTTTTTTCCAACCTTCCATCTTCCTATAAAAAATAATCAAGATAATAGGTAATGAGTCATTAACTAATGAAAAAACGAACTACTTAATCTCGCAAGTTCGGCCTAGTGGTAAAGTATCAGCTTTAATAATATTCCAAAGGTGAGCTGATCCGGGACCCTTATCCTTGTTTGTAAGCACAATTAGGGTTTTCTGGTATTTCATATCACGGATATAGAATGTTCTAAAACCTTTCCACCATCCAAAATGAAATACTGTGCTATCCCTGTCTTCTTTTACACGCCAACCGAATCCATAATTATTTTTTCTTTTCCAATATTTAGGACTTCCGGACATAAAGGATTCACTTATGATTGAATCAGGGAGTAGAGTAAAATTATCCAGGGCTCTATCATATTTATATAAATCTCCCACGGAAGTATAAATATTCTTATCCCCCATTACTCCATTTAGATATTCGTTAGTCATTTCACGCCAGCGCCATCCCTTCTTGTAAAAACCGGATACACCTTCTTCGATATATAAGGGGACAACAGTGTCGCCTCTCATATTATAAACAAAGGAATCATTCATTCCAAGGGGTTTAAATATTCTCTCATCAACAAAAGTCTCAAAATGTTTCCCAGATATTTCCTCAACAATGTTAGCAAGTATTGCATAGTTTGTATTACAATAATGAAATCCATTGTCGGCAGCAAAATAACTATCGGGCACATGCTCAACGAATAAGTCAAGCATATCATCATTATTCATCGGGATTTTTTTGTTGCTCCACTTATCATGGGCAAGACTCATATACCTTGGTAGTCCGGCACGATGAGTCATAAGCATTCTTATTGTTACATCTTCGTAAGGAAAGTTGGGTAAATAATTCCGAATATCAATATCATATTCTAGTTTACCATCATTTTTAAGAATCATGATGGCCATGGCACTAAACATTTTAGAAACCGAAGCTAGCTGAAATGCATCGGAAGTCATTAACTCTTCCTTTTTTGATCTTATATTTTTATAACCATATGCCTTCTGGAAAACGACTTTTCCTTTTTCGGCATAAAGAACTGTGCCGTTAAAACCTGTTAGTTTAACTAGACGCTTGAACTTATTATCAAGTTCTTCAGCCTTACTAGCAATTATAGCACTATCAGGATTAATGAATAGATTGTCTCCTATTTCAATCTCAGGGATATTAGGAACTTCAACAACCTTAACCTCACCTTCACATGAGGCCAACATTATTAAGATTAGAGGTAATAGTAATCTATAATATTTATAAAGATGATAGTTCATTAGCGGGCAAAAATACTAAATGACATCGTCCAATGGACTTTATATTATTGAAAAAAAATAATTGAATGTCCGATATCGGATGAATTTGCAACTCACATAATTAATACAACAATCTACAAACCACATTACCTGTTACATACATTTTTCGGTACGCATATTGATAAATTTATAATGATGATTTTTTTTATTACATATTTGCTTATTTCGTTGATAATTTCCTTTTTTTCATTCGGAAAACGAATTAGTTTTATTGAAGCACTTCTTATAAATCTGTTATTAACTCCCGTTGTTGGAATAATTAGTGTAATGAAGGCTGACAATAATATTATAACTCATCATTACACTAATACCAGTATATGTGCGTACTGTAATGTCGAAGTAACGGATCGAGGAAGCCTGTGTCCTATTTGCAGAAAAGAAATGGAAGTTACTATTATCAAAGATGGTAAGCTAGGCGTAGCATAAGTACATCAAAATTACAAATCAATTATCCTTTTTGAACTCCTTATAAATCTCTTTTCTTTCTGGTGACTTAATCCCATAAAAATCAAATTGATTACGCATGTACTGTTTCATCTGTACAGCAATTTCAGGATTAGCATTCTTTTCGAAAGATTCAACTAATGGTAACAAATAGTGTGGTGTGGTTGTCATCAGTTATTAGTTAATTGGAAATTGGATAATTGGTTGATTGGTTGATTAGATAACTGGTAATTGGATAATTGGTTTTCAATTTTGGGTATTCTTCCAGCTTTCCATTCCTCCATTCTTCCAACCATCCATTCTTTAAATACCTAATTTACAAGCACAACCTTTTTTGTTGCCAAGATATCTCCATTTTCAATTATTTCAACCATAAAGATGCCTGAGATATTATGGTTATGCTTCCATGATCCTTTTTTTGAATTTATATGAAATCCTTCAATAAACTTACCAGTTTCATCATATATATTGATGGAGTATTTTCCTTTTCTTGGGAATTCAAAATTTAGTTTACCCCTAGATGGGTTAGGGAAAATTTTAATATTATCAGTTTTAACATCAACTCCAGGAGTGCCAACAATCTGCTTATCCCAAACTGCTAAAGTATATTCGCCTGGGAGAATATTATCCACCTTTATGCTACCTGCCGAAAATACTCCAACTCTAGTTTGAGAAACAGCCTGCCAATCAGATGCTGCATTTTCACGATAAACAATTACTACCGAATCATTGTTTGAAGTAATTAAACCATTGTCCAGATTTCCTGAAATACTATAGAAAAAACTTCCTCTTGCCTGAAAACTATCATCGAAAACACCCTCCACTTTCCAATGCCTGTATGGTGATAGTGTCAGCCCTTCAATGGGTATTTTTAAGCTGTCGGGTGCTACCCAATTATGGGTTACCCTCACCAATGATGAATCGGTTAACTGATCCACGAAAAGCGTGAAATATGTGAGTGGAAAAGTAAACTCAGTTGGCTCGGTAAAATAGTTATGAATATCTGTAGTAGCATCATTTGTTTTCTCGTAGAAGTCGATAAATGCAACAACAGGAGCTAAGGGCATAGATTCCATGTCATAAATTTTAACCGAATGACCTGTTTTACCTGAGAAATTAATTGTATCTGTATAAAGGTTAAAATCTTCATCAACCAAAGTAACTTCTACAATATTATCATCTGCTAAAAAATCAAATCCCTTGTACTTCTGCTTTGGATATATATCTATCATAAAACTTGCACCTCCTTCAGTAACCCTTATTGAGTCGATCGAAAAATGCGGAGTTCCAGGACTCATAACCCATGCATCAAAAAATGGCGTCATATTAATACCTGTATAATCAGTTAAAAAATCGCGCATATCGTATGATGATACTGAATTATATGCAATCCCTTCAGCATTCAAATAAGCCGTTATAGCATCAAAAAACACAGAATCTCCTAAATAATTACGAAGTGTATTAACCACCGTACCCCCTTTATCATACGCAGTTTTTCCGTACGTAACTTCTTGAGGAATATTATTTACAGCCCAATAACCACCATCAATAACATGAGCATTTTGAAGTACATCTTTGTGTGTTTCACGCATTTCGGTTATAAACATTTCATGATTGTAGAGAACTTCCTTGTAATAAATATCGCAAAATGTAGCCCAGCCCTCATTTAACCACATATCTTCGGCAGTTGAACAGGTAACTTTATTCCCGAACCACATATGCGAAAGTTCATGGGTATAAAGATATTCTGAAGAAGTCCCCCCATTTATTGCTGAGTGAGGGTATGCAATATTCGATACATGTTCCATTGCACCTATTGCTGTTCCTGTATAACCTATTTTCTCAAACGGATATGCTCCGAAATGAGTTTCAAAAAAGTTGACAATTGCATGCAAATTAACGAATGATCCTGCTACATTTCCAGCACTAGCAGGTTTGGTAAATATGCTAATTGGAATTGTATCTTCAATGCCAAAATATTCGTCTTTATACTCAACATAATCACCAAGTGTTACCGATGCCAAATAAGTTGGAATGGGATGTGGGATTTGCCAATGCCATGTGGTTGTATTGTTGCCATTATTAACTGTATCAAGAAGTAATCCGCCAGCCGTAACAGTGAGCCCTGTTTGAGCAGTTGCAATAACATCATATTCTGATCTATCGGTAAAATTATCAATGCACGGGAACCATGTTTTGCCCAAATTATGAGGTATCGAAACAAAACCAACCCCCAGGTTAAAAGCATAATCTCCCGAAAAATGAAATCCTCCCCACGATTCATGAAATGGCTGACCATGATAATAAACCCTAACCAGAATGGTATCGTTATTTGTTATTGGGTTATCAAGATTAATTGTAATCCTATCATCAATGTGGCTAAAGGAATTCATATTTTCATCAACAAACACTGAATCGGTAATCAAATCCAATAATTCAAGAGGAATATAATCTATCAAAGGAACTAATGAGGTAATCATAATATCGGTGTAACCTGATATTGTTTGATCGGATGTGTTAATTTCTTCGAGATTAATTGTATAATGTATCGCATGAATTGAATCACCAATTCCATTATTTGATGATTGCGATATTCCAAATCCGGAAATAAGTAAAATATATAGAAGTATGGCTATCTTTTTCATAACAATGATTTTGCGAATGTAAAATTAGTTCTTTTTTGGACTTAGTAAAAAACAGTTCCCCTGTCCGCATTCGTACACATAGGTGTTTCTTTCTGGACACTAAAATAAAAATACATTTAACATTTTTTAATCATTCAGTTGTAAGTCAATTGATTAAATTTGTGGCACATTTTTAGATAATGTAAAGACAAAATTATAAAACCTGGCATCATGAGAATAAGGAAATATGTACTTATTTTAGTATTGGCACTTGTTACATTTGGTATTAATGTAACTGCTCAAAAATTATGGACATTGGAAGAATGCATTAATTATGCATTTGAAAATAACATTGAAATCAAGCAAAGTTTATTATCTGTAAATGCAGCTGATATGGATTTAGCACAAAGTAAGTATAACCTTGCTCCTTCGTTAAATGCATCTTCATCTCATTCTTTTGGATGGGGAAGATCATTTGACCAATCGGCAAATAAATATGCTTCAAGGAATACTCAACAAAGCTATTTCACTGTTAGCTCTCAGGTAACCCTGTTTAATGGACTCCAGTTGATTAATAATGTTAGGCAGAAACAATTCGATTACCTTGCTGAAAAATATAATTCAGATAAAATACGCAATGACATGTCGCTAAATGTTGCTGCAGGTTTTTTGCAAATACTTTTTACAATTGAACTTGCCAACAATGCTCAACGTCAGGTTGATATATCTTCACAACAAATCGAAAGAACTAAAAAACAAGTTGAAGCAGGTGCTGTTGCTCAAGGTAGTTTATTTGATATTGAAGCTCAGGGTGCGGCAGATGAAGCAAATTTGATAAGCACAACAAACAGTGTTAATCTTGCATATCTTGATTTAATGCAGCTCCTTGATATGGAGGCAAATGAAAATTTTGATATTGAAAAACCAATCCTTGAAATAATTGGTAGTCCAACCCTTCTTCCAGCAGAAATGATATACAATAAGTCGGTTATGATTATGCCCGAAATTAAAAGTGCCGAATATCGAGTTGAAAGTGCCGAGCGGGGATTATCAATAATAAAAGGTGCAAGAAGTCCACGTTTATATGCCAACGGATCGTATGGTACAAATTTCTCTGACCAAATAGACAAAAGTTATATTCCCGGTCAACCTGGCTACGGTGAGATGATTAGTTTCGGTGATCAATTTAAAGAAAATCGCAATGGTACTTTAAGCTTTGGTTTATCAATTCCAATCTTTAACGGATATCAGGTTTCAACAAATATTAAAAAATCCAAAATTTATTTCGAATCTGTTAATCTAAGTCTTGAATCTGAGAAACTAAGACTTCGCAAAAATATTGAAGCCGCATACGCAGATGCTATTGGTGCCTATCAAACATTCGTCTCACGGAAGAAAAGTGTTGACGCATATAAAGAGTCCTTTAAATATACGGAAGAAAAATTTAATGTAGGAATGGTTAACTCTACTGATTACAATGTTGTAAAAATTCAACTCGCTAATGCTGAATCAGATCTTGCCTCTTCGAAATTCGATTATATTTTCAAAACCAAAATCCTTGATTTTTATCTTGGCCGAAGTTTATCGCTTGATGATATTGCAAATGTTATTGAAAAATAGTTTGCAGTTTGAATTGGAATAAAAACTATTTTTATGTCATATTTTTTACACATTGTAAAATCCCATAATAATGGCAAAAAAAAGTAATAAAAAACAAATCTGGATTGTAATTGCAATTGTTGTAGTGCTTGCAGTTATTACAGTTCTTGCAATAAATAAGAGTAAAAATTCAGGTAGCACAAAAGTAGCAACTGAACTAGTTGAGTTGAGAAAAATTGTAGAGACTGTTTCTGCTAACGGTAAAATTCAGCCCGCAAAGGATATAAAAATAAGTCCCTATATTTCAGGCGAAGTTGTAGAACTCTTCGTTAAAGAAGGTGACTTTGTTGAAAAAGGAGAACAACTTGCAAAAATTGATCCCGAAATTTATCTACGCGCGTACGAAAAAACCGAGGCATCAATAAATACATCAAAAGCAAATCAGGCAAATTCAAACGCCAGGTTGTCTCAAAGTAAAGCTCAATTTGCAAAAGCTAAACTTGATTTCAACCGTAGCAAAACCTTGTGGGATAAAAAAGTTATTTCTGATGCAGATTTTGAATCAGCAAAATCGGCTTACGTAGTTGCTCAGGCAGATGTTGAAGCTGCAGAAGAGAGTTTTAAATCAAGTAAGTTTCAGGTTAGTAGTGCCAATGCATCGCTTAAAGAAGCAAGAGAAAACCTTAACCGTACAACTATCTATGCACCAAACGATGGTACTGTTTCTAAATTAAGTGTTGAAGTTGGCGAACGTGTAACTGGTGCTTCTCAGTTTTCGGCAGGTACCGAAATAATGCGTATTGCAAATCTTGACATAATGGAAGTTAATGTAGAAGTTAATGAAAACGATATAGTTAGAGTTACACTTTTAGATACTGCAATTATAGAAGTTGATGCATATCTTAACCAGGAATTTAAAGGTTTGGTTACTGAAATAGCAACATCTGCAAATACAGTTGGCGTAAGCGCTGATCAGGTTACGAATTTTGATGTAAAGATAAGGATGTTAAAAGATTCATATGCTGATCTAATAAAAACAGACGCAGCTATATCTTCACCATTCCGTCCCGGAATGTCGGCTACAGTTGAAATTGAAACTGAAACAGCAGTAAATATACTAACAGTTGCTATTCAAGCTGTAACAACCAGAGCTGACACATCAGGCAGAATTAAATCAGCTAGTGAAAAACGCGAAGAAGAACGAGTTAATTCGAATAATGGGACTACTGAAAGTAAAGATGTTGTTGAAGAGTACGTGTTTATCTTTGAAGATGGAGTTGCAAAACTTAAGAAAGTAAGTACTGGTATTCAGGACAATACATTTATTGAGATTACCGAAGGATTAGTTGTAGGTGACGAAGTAATAGTAGCACCCTATAGAGCCGTATCTAAGACTCTAAAAAATCGTGATAAAGTAGAAAAGGTAGACAAAAAAGACCTTTTTACATCTGATAAAGACGAATAATATTGGCTAAAATTTTAAATATTGAGACCTCAACTAGGGTATGCTCAGTAGCATTATCAATTGACGGAGAGATTGTTTCACTTCACGAATCGCACACTAAAAACTCACATGCTGAACTAATTACTCTGTTTTGTCAGAATGCTGTTACGGAAAGCGGATTAAAATTTACTGACATAGATGCAGTTGCTGTAAGTAAGGGCCCTGGTTCATATACTGGTTTACGCATTGGTGTTTCCACAGCTAAAGGCTATTGCTATGGTCTGGATATCCCACTAATATCAATCGGCACATTGGAAGCAATGGCACATGGAATACATAATTACCAAGATTCAATAAACGAACTAAAGGAAGTACTTTATTGTCCGATGATAGATGCCAGACGCATGGAAGTTTATGCGGCTTTGTTTTCAAGTTCATTGGTAGAGATTGAATCAACATCAGCCAAAATTATTGACGATAATTCTTTTACTGATTATTTATCATCCAACAAGATAATTTTCGCCGGTGATGGAGCTTCAAAATGCAAGGATGTTTTGAGCCATCAGTCAAATGCGATTTTTATTGATGATTTTCATCCCTCAGCAACATACTTAGTTAAAATGGCCGAGAAGAAATTTATTGATAGTAATTTCGAAAGCACTGCCTACTTCGAACCTTATTACCTTAAAGACTTTGTACCTGGCATACCTAAGGTTAAGGGATTGAGGATGTAATTGGTCATTGGATAACTGGTAATTGATCATTGGTCATTGGTTGTCATTTACCCATCATGTCAATCTCCCAACCTTCCAAAACTCCAACACTCCATTCTTCCATCACTCCAACTATCCAACACTCATTGTCTCAAACCTTCCAACACCCCTAATAAACCCTCTTATACTCCTTTACATTTCCCCTCCTGTGGTTGTGTAAAAGTCTTTCTGAGCAAAAGACAGAGTTGAGAGGCAAAAAATTGCAATGATCAAAAATAAAAATCGTTTCATAGTTGTAGGATTAAGTTTACTATACAAATCTAAAAATAATTCATAATCGAAACTAACTATTTATTTTGAACTAAAGTAATAATTTTAACTAAAGTATCTTTCCTAACTTTTCTTCTAGCTGATCGTTAAGTTCTTCCATACTTCCGTTATTTTGAAGAACAAAATCTGCCAACCGAATACATCTGCTTAAGTTTTGCTTATTGGGATCTATAGCTGTGAATTCCCGTTTTTCATTTGCTAAAAATGTATCGAAACTAATATCATCCGTTGATGAAGCTCTAATGGTAATTCGGTTATATCTAACTTTTGGATCTGCATCCACAGCAATCAGATAAAAATTTCCCTGTTGTTTTAAAAAATCAACTTCACCGGGTGTTCTTATGCTTTCAATTATTGAATTACCGCCGTACCTCGCTGCTTTTTCATACAATTGTTCAATAATATAGGAAGGTGAATGATTTGCTCTAAGCTCATTTGCAACTTCTGTCATCGAGTCACGATTTACAATAATTCCTCTTCTTTCGATTTCCTTAATTAAAAATGACCTTACGGAATAATGCTTAAAGCCCTTGTTATTAACTAGATAATTAACAACCGTCCCTTTACCTGCTCCTAGTGTACCTGTTATTCCTATTATTTTCATATTACTGGTTAATTGGTTATTGGATAATTGGTCATTGGTTAATTGGTTATTGGATAATTGGTTATTAGTTGTCACCTTCTATTCCTCCATCCTTCCATCCTTCCAATCTTCCAACACTCCATTCCTCAAATACCTGATTCGTTTGATTGTCATTCGTTTATTGGTAATTAGCTCCCTACCAATCATCCAGCCTTCCCTATCTTCCATCCTTACATCCTTCCTGACTTCCATCTTCGATCTTCCGACTTTCAGCCCCCATTACTCTCCACCTTAATATCTTTAATCCATTTTCCCATAACAATTGGCTCGTAGCCATTCATTTTATCAATCAATTCTTCAATATTTGATGAAACGATGATATTATCTCTATGCTCTTTCCTTACAAAGCCTGAGTTAACCGCTACATCTAAAAAATTCAATAAGCTATCATAGTAACCCTCAGTATTTAACAAACCTATAGGTTTATCCGAAATCCGAAGTTGGTTGTGAGTTAATATTTCCGAAAGTTCATCAAGAGTTCCAAAACCACCAGGCATTGCAATAAACCCATCCGACATATTGGCCATTAATTCTTTACGCTCAGCCATGGTTTCAACACTTATAAGCTCACTAATTCCCTTATGCTCAACTTCTTTTGCTATTAGCAGATGCGGCATTATACCAATCACTTTTTTTTCTCCACTTAGTAC
>JABMPH010000498.1 GCA_013203805.1 Bacteroidota bacterium
CCACCACCCATACCAATTCGGTAGTTATCGCCACCAAGTACAACAATCACATCACCTGCTTCGGGTATATCTTTTTGAGCATCCGATGCTTTAGCAAAACCAACACCACCCGCTAACATAATAACTTTGTCGTAGCCGTATTTTTTATCATTTTCATGATGTTCAAAAGTAAGAAGACTACCGTTTATTAATGGCTGTCCGTATTTATTTCCAAAATCAGAAGCTCCGTTTGAAGCCTTTATTAATATCTCTTCGGGGGTTTGGTAAAGCCACTTTCGTGGTTCAATGTTCTTTTCCCAATCATGATTTTCACTGTTTCTTGGATATGATGTCATATACACTGCAGTTCCAACCATTGGTATGGATCCTTTTCCACCTGCAAGACGGTCGCGTATTTCACCACCTGTACCGGTTGCAGCGCCATTAAAAGGCTCAACTGTTGTAGGGAAGTTATGTGTTTCGGCCTTCAGCGAAATAACCGTGTCAATATCGCTAATCTTAAAATAATCAGGTTTATCCTGTGTTTCAGGAGCAAATTGCTCAACCTTTGGGCCAATAATAAAAGCTACATTATCTTTATATGCAGATACAATATTATCAGGACTATGGGCAGCTGTTTTTTTGATGAGAGCAAAAAGGCTGTCTTTCATTTCTTTACCATCGATAATAAAAGTGCCATTGAATATTTTATGCCGACAATGCTCTGAATTAATCTGGGCGAACCCGTAAATTTCTGAGTCTGTAAGCTTTCGACCTATTGTTTCTACTATTCCTTCCAGATATTGCACTTCATCACTGCTCAATGCCAGGCCTTCATTTTCATTATATATGGAGATATCTTCAATATATACAATAGGTTTCGGCGATTCAGGAATATGAAATACTTGTTGATCAATGCTATCATACACTTGTTGAAGCATGGGATCGTATTTTACCATTTCAGTATTGGCCAGTTTCATTTCTTCAATTCTCACAATACCTAAAATTCCCATATTTTGAGTAATCTCAACCGCATTTGTACTCCATGGAGTTATCATTTCCTTACGGGGACCAACATACTTACCTTCAAGTTTTGAAACCTTTGTTTGAACAGCATTTCCAAAAAGCCAACTTAATTTTCTTAGGTCAAGTTCGTTAAGCGTTGTTTGAGTTTCAACAAGAAAATAATTGGTTGGGTTAAACTGAAAAAAATAAACCATGGCATTGTTTTATTATACAGTAAAAAATACGCTGCAAATATATAAAAGGCAACCAAAGGAGATTATTATATCAATAAAAAAATGTTAGATAGTTATAAAGATGGTAAGTAGGTTATAATCGTTGCAAACTCAAATTACGTTTGTCGTTGGAATAATCTCTTTTTATCCCTTTTGAAATTAAAATTAATGATAGTATTGAAATATAATGACCAATGTCGTTATAGTTTAGATAATCGTTACTAAAGCTAATTTTATACACCACGAAAAAAACTGAAGTCAATGATACTAAAATCCCATATGTAATAAATCGGGATAACGATTTGAGATACAGTAAATTACCTATAACAATAAATCCCAGCATACTTATGGCAGTATCCAATATCATAAATATGAAGTTAGAATGCAAAAATGCCAGAAACAGAAAAGACGTTGATTTTACGATAATTAGAAATTTCAGGGTTTTGTTATTGACATCAGAATAAGCAGCAAGTTGGGCATAGATTAATGATGTTGATAGAAAAACCCAAGATAAAAAACGAAACTCCTCTCCTATAATAGGAAATCCATGATGGATGCCACCAACGAAAGCAGATAAACTCATAAAGAGATAAAAAGCACCCCATTTTTTATCGTATTTTCTAATTTGAGTGAAAATGTAAATTGCAAAAAGGCTTAATATAAGGTCACTAATCATTGGTGTTTAAAAAAAGTTATTTTGATTCTTTACCTAATTTATCTTCACTAACTCCGTAGGCTTCATCGGGTTCAATATTTCCTGTTGGTTCGGGATGAACGAGAACATCATATACGTTAGAAAGGTTTTCTTTAATCTTATTTTCAACTAAATGTGAAAGGGCATGAGCTTCATGTAGGCTAAGGTTACCATCTATTTCAACATCCAGAGCTATAAGATATTGATGAGCCATTTTTCGTACCCTGATGCGATGAGGGTTAGATACACCAACTACGTTTTTTGTACAGTTAATTATTTTCTGATAAATTTCTGTATTATCCATACCATCCATTAAATCACGATTGCTTTGCATAAAGATTCTAAATGCAATAAACATTATATAAAAACTAACCACAAAAGCAGTTAATAAATCAATAATTGGCATCTTTAATATAAAAGTAAAAACCAAACCTACTAGCACTGATATAGATATTACAACATCGTTTTGCATATTACGTGCATTGGCAATTAGCATTTGGCTATCGATGGATTTGCCTGTTTTTTTTAAATAGAAGGCAAGGGCGTATTTTCCAATAATCGAAATAATTATTACATATATTGCGATTGTATCTGGAATCCTGGATTCAATAGGGCTAAATAGCCTTTCGGACGTTGAAATGGCCAATTGTGCTCCTGCAAAAAATATAATAAATGCAAGTAATTTTGTGGCTACTGTATCAGCTTTGTTGTATCCATAAGGATAGGTGGGATCAGGTGGACGCCCAATTATGTGTGCAGTGAATAGGGTTATTAATGATGTAAGTACATCGCTGGCTGAGTCAATACCATCGGCAATTACAGCAAAGCTGCCGGCCATTATTCCAACAATAATTTTAAGTATGGAAAGTGCAGCATTTCCAATTATGGCTATCCATGATGCTTTGATGATTTTTTTTTCGCGTACTTGTATAGCCATTTGGAATTTTTTCCAAATGTATGAAAAAGGAGGTAATGGGTAACAGTGGTCAAACCAAATATCTGGAGATATTAACTCCAGGCAGCGAATAGAGAACCACTATATTCTTACTTTCTTGCTTTCACTTACTGATTTGGAAAATTTAATACAAAAGGTCAGGTTCAATTCTATTTATTTATATCTTTACTCGTGTTCAAACAGCAAAACGAGATATACCAATAAAGGTCCAAATAATCAAAAACTATTCAAACTATGATACGAATTATACTTTCTGGTTTTATATTGTGTATAGTAATAAATTCATATTCCCAGTCATTAAAAAATGATTTAAAAATTACTGTAGCTGCAATACCACTAATTGATGTCAATAATCAATTTAAGTCGGGTATAAAAGGAATCGTTTTTAAACCATCAATAGGATACTTCATTAATAACAGAACATCGTTGGAACTTAATTTCAGCTATGTAAGCTATGATAAGCTGGTTATTGATGGTATAGATTCACATTATGATTCTTATGGTTTTATCCCCGTTATTAGATACGCATTTATTAATAAGGAAAAGCTCAGATTGTTTGCTGAATTAGGTTTTGGCTATGGAACAATAAAGTATAATCCCGATAATCAACAATATAAACCACCGGTTTTTGAACAGCTAAGTGGAGGCATTTCTCTATTCAATTTGGGTGTTGGGCTCAATTACTATTTCAATCCCAAATTTGGAGTCGAATTAATAATTCCATACATCCGATCAAGAAATATTACTTCTGATTATACAGATGTATTGTATAATGGTATTGGACCAACCATAGGTTTAACATTTAAGGTAAATTGATCATTAAATAATTAATTAAAAAGCAATTCATTATGAAAACAAATTTTTTGGTATTTATTTTCTTAGCAATAATAATGCTGGGATGTAAAAAGGAAGATAATAATTCTCCTGATCCAGAACCAGTTACAGAAATTACCATTGATTCGAAACCATCATTTCAGGGAACGATAAATGACAAAACATTTAGCTGGGATCAAACAAACTCTGTAAGCGTGCAAGGGGCAAGTCTTGGAATAGCCTATTACCCAGACACTAGTGAGTTTACATATAATGCACATCTTAGTAGTCTTGATTTTGAGACAACCTTTATATCAATTTATATTGGCACATTATATCTTCCGGGAGGTGGGTCACCTACAAATGAAGAATTTAGTGCTTTCTTTAAAACCGGTACATTGCCATATTCTGCAAACCTGCTGCACGGTATTGAAATTAGATATTGGGACGAAAATAATACAATGTTTAGTTCAGCATTTGGAACTGCTAACCAAACAAATAGTACATTTACTTTTGATGAATTAAAAGAAGAACCTTTTTACGACAGAATGAACATAAAGTTTAAAGCGTCGTTTGATTGTTATCTTTATGATGAATCGGGTAACTTCATTACCTTAACAAATGGGGTATATGTTAACTATTTTGGCAATATGTAATTAAGTTTATAAGCCAAGGATATTCTCCATTAGAATATTTAAAATTAAATGACATTACTCATACCTGAGGGCTTTGGCAGGCACAATACGTGTGATGTAGAATGTTGGTATTATCAATACCAGAACTGAGACAACAAAGGTTCCTAAATTTAGTAATAGGAAGTCTGTTACATGTAACTCAACAGGTACATAATCTACATAATATGATTCGGCGGATAATTTAATTAGATGGAATTTCAGCTGTACGAAATAGAATAATAATCCAATAAAGTTTCCCCAAATCATTCCCTTGAGTATAATTCCAGAGGCTTTGTAGAGGAAAATCTTACGTATCGAACTATTATTTGAACCCAGAGCCTTTAATAATCCAACCATACTCGTTCGTTCAATAATCAGAATTAAGAGTGTTGAAATCATGGTTATTGTTGCCACTATAATCAATAATGTAAGTATAACAATAACGTTCATATCCAATAGGTTAAGCCAATTAAATATTTGAGGATATTCATCATAAACATTTACAGCGCTAATATTGTATGGGATAGTATTGTATAATTCAAATGCGGTATTTCTTATGTTGGAAATATCGTTAAGTATTATCTCAATGCTACCTACCTCGTTTGTTTTCCAGTTATTGAGTTTTTGTATATGATTTAAATCGCCAATAATATAAACATTATCAATTTCCTCCATACCTGTATTATAGATTCCACTAACTGTGAATTTTCTACCTCTAGCTCTACTCTCTCCCTCGTCAATAAACCACATTCGTGCAAAATCACCAATGCTAAGGTTAAGTTTTTTTGATAGGATATTGGATATTAATATCTGGTCAGTTTTAGCTGAATCAGAGAAATTGGGAAAAGTACCGGCAACTAAATTCCTCAACAAGAAACTATTGTCATAGTTACTATCAACACCTTTTAAAATTACTCCTTGAATTTGATCCTCAGTTTTTATTACCCCGGCTTTTTGCCCAACCACTTGAACATAACTAATCTTCTTATTCAAAAGAAGTTGACTTTCAAGTTCATCAGTAAGCATAATTGGTTTACCCTGCATTCCTTGGTTATTATCAAAAAGCACGAGTTGAATATGGGTAGCAAATCCCATCACTTTTTCACTTACTGACTTCTTGAATCCAATAACTACAGCTACCGATATTATCATTAGTGCAAGACCTAGTGCAATACTAATTGTTGATATTCTTACAACTGGCTTTGAAAGGTTATTCTTTCTTCCGCTGGTGAGACGCCTTGCTATGAAATATTCGAAATTCAATGCAGATATTTATTAAAGTAGTTAATTAAGTGCAAATATAAACTAACTACCTATACTCAGTTTGTGTTCATAGTACATATGATATTTATAATTGGTAACTGTGATATTATTATTGCCACCTTTTTATTATCTTGTATTTAGCTCTGATGAAGTGAGGAATATATGAAAGTGATCCTACCCCATATTAAACTATTAGTAGCAACGAAAAAATGAACTATAATTGCAAATACAATATTAAATATGAATTTAAGAATAGTATCAATAACTATTATACTGATCACCACATTGTTTTTATTGTCTTGTAAAAACAAGCAACTAAGGTTGGTGGAGGATGATGATATTATTTGTGGCTCCGCACGAATTGAACTCTATTTACCTGATTTACTAAATCAAAAAGTTGCAGTTGTTGCAAATCAATCATCAATGATTGGAGATATACATCTTGTGGATTCTCTTTTATCGCAAGGTATTAATGTTAAAAAAATATTCTGTCCCGAACATGGGTTTAGGGGAAGAGCAGATGCGGGCGAAAAAATAGTGGACGATTTTGATGCAAAAACCAATATTCCAATTATATCATTATATGGCTCACATAAAAAGCCAACACCAGTAGATCTAGATAGTATTGATGTAGTAATTTTTGATCTTCAGGATGTTGGAACCAGATTTTATACCTATATATCTACACTAACATATGTAATGGAGGCTTGCGCCGAACAAGATATTCCTATCATTGTACTTGATCGGCCAAATCCAAACGGATACTTTGTTGATGGACCCATTATGGAGAAAGAGTATAGTTCTTTTGTTGGATTACATCCTGTACCAGTAGTTTACGGAATGACAATTGGAGAATATGCTAAGATGGTGGTGGGTGAAAGATGGATCAATCAGTCGGATAGTTTAGATTTGAAAGTTATACCCCTTGAAGGCTATAATCATAATATGATTGTAAAACTTAAAATAAAACCATCTCCAAATCTGCCCAATTGGCAGTCAGTGTATTTGTATCCCTCAATATGTTTTTTTGAGGGGACAGTTATGAGTGTTGGTCGCGGAACTGAATTTCCATTTCAGGTATATGGTCACCCTGAATTTAATCATGGGAGTTTTATTTTTACGCCAACAAGTACTCAGGGGGCCTTAAAACCACTTTACAATGGGGAACAATGTTGCGGTGCTAATCTTAGTGGTTATGCTGAGAATTACAAAAAAAATGAAAAAACCATTAACCTTAGTTGGTTAATTGGAGCTCATGAAATAATGAGTAGAAATGGAGAATATTTTATTAACTATTTCGAGAAACTTGCTGGCACGTCCGAATTAAGAAAACAAATTAGTGTTGGATTAAGTGAAGATGAGATCAGGAAAACATGGCAACCAGGGATTGATAATTTTTTAAAGATCAGATCAAAATATTTGCTTTATGAATGACAAACAAGATAGCTATTATGCAAAAGTTGCAGACTATTACGATGAAGATGCAACACTTGGATTTGAAGCCAGAGCAAATGTAAATACCAGTCTCGACAGAATCAGAAATGATTTCAGGAAGATCACTACCAAGTATGAGTTTAATGATGCACTTGAAATTGGTTGCGGGCCAGGGTTTGATGTACATTGGTTTGCGTCAACCTACCCGGATAAAAACTTTGCGGCAGTTGACATTTCGGAAGAAATGGTGAAGCTTGCCCAAAAAAGACTTAACAAAGATCAGTTAAAAAATGCCAGGGTTATTCAATCGGATGAACGCTCACTTATTGAAAAATTTGGAGAAAACAGCTTCGACTTAATATATGTTTACTTCGGAGCTCTTAATACTGTTGAGGATTTAAATTTTTCATCAATTCAAATTCATAAACTACTTAGGCCAAATGGAATAGCAGTGCTCACTTTTGTAAACAAGTGGTATTTACGAGAGTTGCTGGTTCAACTCCTAAAACTGAATTTTAAGATTGCGTTTGCACGGATAGGTAAAGTATGGGGAGGATATTCTGTAAACCGGTTTTTGCAATCACATTGTTATAGTCCGAATATTGTTAAAAAGGCATTTTCTCAGTTTACTTTCCTAGAACACAAGGGATATAGTATATTATATCCACCCTGGTATAACGATCATAAGATAAGAAACAATAAGCAAAAAGCCGATAAGCTTTGGAATCTGGATCAAAAACTTCAAAAAACTAATCTATGGTCGAAAGGTGAATATACTTTGTTTGTTTTTCAGAAATGACTTTAATATGCATTTGAAATTTACCTTGTTAGATGGTGGATTCTTTAATTCTTAATTTTTACAAGTATTTGAGGCAGATTATTAAATGGAAAGTCTTTTATTATTTCCTGATAGTTGGAAGTAAGGATGATATTTGACGTAAATGCTTCCATTGCCGCATCTTCCAAACCATTGGGATATATTTTCTTATAATCTACAATCTCACTATCAAAATGTGTTGAAACCTGCAAGGCAAAATCCTTCTGAGTTTTGATCATAGGCGAATATATATTATATACACCTCCATCCATTGTTTTAATTGAATACTCCACCATTAATTTTGCAGCATCCTCAACATCAATCAACGACATATAATTGCTGCCATCACCAAATAGAGGAACAGCTTTATTTTCATGAATATTTTTTAGATAGAACCATGAAAACCATGAACCATTGCCCAACAACCATGGAAAACGAAGCACAAGAACGGGAATGCTTTTTTTTTGATGCTCTCACAATTGGTAATTCACCGCTTAAATATTGACGTGCATAACTGATTGGAGCTAATGGAGATTGCTCATCATGGGCATTTTTACTATTTCCGTAAGTTAAACTACCAGAGGCAAAAAGTAGAGGTGCGATAATCCCGCTTTTTTCAATCTGCCGCAATAAATAACTATTTAGCTTTGATGCTTTATATGCTGCTATACTTCGTCCCAATTTCCTGAAATATGGAAAAGTTGGTCGAGCACAATGGAATATAGCCGCTGGATTTATTTCACTTATTCTTTTCGCAGTTAGTCCCTTAATGCCTCCTGCAATTATGGAAATATCATCTTTACTTTCAATAATTGATTTGTTTTGAACGGCATAAATCTTATATCCTTTGTCGCGCAGTTGGCGGGTTACTGCCGATCCCAGATAACCTGATCCTCCAATTACAATTACAGATTGCATTTCGACGGGGTCATTAATTGCGATTTATTTTTTAGGGCATCCAGTACATTTGCCTGATAATTGTCGGGATGATTTTTCGAAATATGTAGTGTTGTACAAAACGCCTGATCATAATTTTCCATGGGGTATGACTTTTTTCTCCATTTGGCACGCCATTTTCGATCTGTAACCCTCATAAAAAAACTATTCAGTTTGTCTGCACCTAGGGCATTTATACAAAACTCAAAAAAAGTTTTAATATTTTCTTTTCCGTGAGATAATAAAAACCTAAGATCTTGCTCATTCGTCTCGTTTGGTAAATAGTCAGATAACCAACTATTTTGACGTTTCAATTTAATTATTAATTCCTTGTTGTAGACAGGTAGTAAGGTTACTGTTTCTATTGCAGAGTACACATTCTTCTGATCGATTTCCAGAGCTGACTCATCAATAAAATAATTCATACAATAATAATGCTCGTGCCCGGTTATAAAAGTCAGTTTTTTATATAAATGTAGTAGGGTTCTGGCTATCCAGAGTCTGTTTGTCTTGGTTATGATAAAATAATCAATATCAGCATCTTCGTCAGCATAATACTTCGAAAGCGAACCTGATATGGCTATGGAAACTATAAATGGAAAACTTTTTATTACCCTCACAAACCGTGATGACATATAAAGAAGATTGATGGCTCTGTTATTTCCTCTTTTACGTTCAATTGACCATGATGGCTCATCCTTTCTGCTGTAGAATCCCTCATTTGAATAATAAACAGATTCGTTTTGTTTCATCATCAATAATTGCGAAACAACCTCATCCAGACTACATTTAAAGTTCATAAAACGGTGGATTTCCACTGGCAGGAGGGGATATTTGAATAACTCAAAATACCTGAGGGTTGAGTCAATCTGTTCCTGAATTGCAGATATATCTTCTGTAGTATTATTCAATTCTATTATCAAATTGTGGGTGCTTGTAAAAATATGATGAATATATCAGACAAAAATAAACAATTCCCTGTTGCCGCTCTAAGACAGACTCTGTTATAAAAAACATAAAGACGATTAGGATAATCCAATGTGAAATAAAAAGTTTGGATTGCGGGATCATCAATAAACTTAAAAACATAGCAAATAAAAGTACTATGCCGATAATTCCACTTCTTACAAATGTTTCAACAAATTGATTATGAAAGTTATAATTTAAGTAACCTGTATCATCTGTTCCCTCATAGCCTGTATATAGTCCATATTCAATATATTTTATGTTTAGTAATTTCTGTGCATCCAATATCCCAACTCCGGTAAGCCATGCATTATTTTCCTCCAATATTTTCATTCCAAACCTTGCCTGAATTAGGCGAAGATTTAATCCGTTCATTGGGGAATCATATTTATATTGTTCAGCAAAAACTTCTTCCAGATTAGGTTTCAACAGTTTGTTTAACCTTAAGCCAACTGGCACAACTATTATTAACCCCAGTAAAATTATAATAGGAATTATTATTTTTCTCCTTAAAAAAGTATAAATCAGTTGGTTTCTGTATTTCAAAATAAATAGAGGGATACCAATACCAATCATTAGTTTTGATGCAGCCAAAAACAGCAATATCAATATAAATATTACAATTATATATTTCCACCATCTGTTTCTTGACAGCCATGTCAGTTCATTTATTTGGAAAAGAACAGCTATCAGAAATAGACTAAAATAGATAGCACCAGAGTGGAATGGAGCAATTAGATTATGGTATGTATAATATGAGAAATCCATATCAGGTATAAATCTCCATGTTGACTCCACAAGCATAATCACTCCTGAAATAGTTAAAGATAATACGAGGGCAGTTAATGCAATCTGAGTAAAAGTATTTTTTCCAGTTTTACCAAGGATGAACAAAAGTGGAATTACCAAGAATGGCAACATTTGTTCAAGTTCTTTCCAGGTTTGAAGGTTGAGCAGGCTATTAAAAACGCCCAATGCATGCAATAGAAAGAACATAAATGGAATCGACAAATGAACTAATTGCCTTCGACTAATGGTATGTGGATTTCTAATATAGGATACTAATATGACCAATGTTCCGATTAAAATAGACAAGCTGTTCAATCGAATGGAAACAGGTAAAGTAAACCAGATTAAGAACCACACCCACTCTTCCGATGAATATACTTTTCTAAATATGGTAAGCAGCTTCCTCATATTTGTTAGTAATTATTTCCCAGTTGTACTCCTCTTTTAATAGCTTCAGGTTTCCGGCAATTTGTTCCAAACTTATGGTGTAGGGGTTATCCTGATTCAGAAGTCCAACTAATTGATCGGCAGTATTAAAATAAGAACCCCCTTGCTGTAATACCCCCTTGTTAAAAACATTATTGTGAGCCAGCACACGACTTTGGGCAGCCATAGCTTCAAGCAATGAAGGGTTTGTGCCTCCAACCGAATGGCCATGAATGTAATAGCGAGAGAAATGCCGTAATGAGTCAAGTAATTCTTTATCATAATTTGCATTGCAAAATTTTATTCTGGCATTACCTTTATACTTCTCCTTGAGCTTGTTACCGTAACTATTTTCATTTCCGAAAATAACCAAGGGAAAATCAATATTTGATTTGTTTTTAGCTTCAATTGCCATCTCAATGTTATTTTCAGGTACCATCCTCGCTATTAACAAATCGTATTTGTTTGCTGAAATATCATATCCTGATAAATGTGTTTCATTAAAGACTTTTGGAATTTCAACACCATAGGCAATATGCATAACTGCGGTGCTAAAGTTTTGCCGCACATATTTCAATATTCCGATTGAATCGGCAATGAGTAAATTACTTTTTACGGCAGCCCACTTTTCGGCTTTTTTAAGAAACTTTTGAACTCTTTGCGAATACTTTGACCGCTTCCACTCAAGCCCATCCATATTAGTGGTATGCCTTGCTTTTGAATCCCAAAGCCAATGCCATACAGAATCACTCGTATAACCCATGTGAAATATTACATCATGGTTTTGCCGGTGTGAAGCAATATTACACTTCAGATCGTAAATAAATTGCCCGACCGACCCAATCCTGTTTTCAGGATCATATTGATATATTAATTTTACTCCATTCCAGATACTATCTTTATAAGTCTGTAAACTAGAGCAATAAACTACTACTTTATGTCCTTTTGCCACAAGTCTTGGAGCAAGCTCCTGAACTGCTGCTTCATAGCCTCCATATTCGTTTGGAATACCACGTGTGCCAATAATTCCTATAGATAGTTTTTTAGTCAATTTGTAGTGCTTTTTTATAGGCTTTAAGAGTTTCCATTGCGGCATGTTCCCATGTGTATTTTGCAAGAATAGTATTCCTGAAATCAAAATTTGTTGGCTTTTCTAATTCATATTCGAGTGCTTTTTTAATACTCTCATTATCACCTGCCAGGCAAAATGAAGCCTTACCAGTAAAGTAATCTTTAGTATCACCACCAGATCCCACTACCAGGTTACAACCCATTGCCCCTGCTTCAAGAGAGCTAAGGCCAGTGGTCTCAAACCAACTTGGAAGAGCATGAACTTTTGATTGCGCATAATGCCTTATCAACTCATTCTGAGGCATAAAGTCATAGAATGTGACATTTGAGTGGGCAATTTTCCGGCAATAATTGTAATATGAAACATGATTTGGAGGCGGCTTTCCAATAATTATCAATCGAACATCCATATCTCTGGTAACTTCAATTAAACTATGTTGATTTTTCAACCCGTATATCTGGCCTACACAAAGCATCTGATTTTCGATCCTCTTAACCTTTGGTATTCTATTAAAAATATACGCATTAATACCGTTGGGTACAACATGGTAACCTTTTAATATTCCATAATCTTCAAGAAGTCGCTGATATTCCGATTCACTATTAGGCAGTATTAATTTGGCATTTTTTAAGATTTTTTTAATTCCACGCTTATGCCCAAGCAAATACTCTTTACTTGCGATGCTATCCTGATTCTTTAAAAAGCGATAGTTGTTTTTTAGATATTCTGCCTTATTTTTACCCAATATCCTTAGAATATGTTTTTGGAAACCACTGCGTCCATTATAATCAAATTTTGAATAATCAAGATAAATGGTGCTTATTACAAACGGCACTTTACTTTGTGTGATATGTGTTAAATGGTCAGCCGGACGGATTATATTAAAAAGATGTAACAGGTCATATTTACCATAATCAATTTTATCAGTTGAAAGTTTAATATCAACATCAACATTTAGTTTTCGTAAGGCAATGGCAGTATTATTCACTTGCATGCTATCACCACCCTTAACGTGATTAATTGTTGAACGAACAATGAATGCTATTTTCATTGACTTTTTCATGCTGTATCAAGTTTTCGTTGATAAGGAAGGGTCTCAAAATCAATAAACCTTGTACCAAAAACAATTGCCCAAATTCCAAGTTCGGCAATATTTGTAATAAAACTTCCTGTAAACTGATAGATAAAAATAAACAGGAAGAGCACAAGTGCATAGAAATTTGAATAAATGCGGAGCTTTATAAAGAAATATATTTCGAAGAATAATTTAAGGACAAACCCATACACACCATAAATTGCAAGCATTTCGGCCATCGAATTTGGAATTCGCACAACTGTTTCTAATGTGCCATGGTATTTGTAGTAATTTACTATCATATCGTGAGCAACAATCTTAATCTGACCCGGACCAATGCCAAATATTACTCCATTTTCAATAATAATGTCTTTGGCAAACATAAATGAATAAACTAACCTTCCCATTGCGCTTGTATCTTGTCCCTCAAAAATATTCTCCAACCTAAAATAAATTGGATTTTCAGGCCATATAAAAAATAATAAGACAAATAATATCAACATAAAGGTGGTACTAAGAATGCTAAACTTTTGGAGGGAGCTTGGAATCTTTGTCCAGAAAATAATTATACTTAATAGTAGAGCTATTAATAATGCCCCCATTACACCAAATGATAACGATAGTAACAACGGAATAACAGAGGCCAGAAAAATTAACATCGAGTGCTTTTCTTTATCGTAGAAAACCCTCATTGTGAAATACAAAAATACCGGCATCATTATTAATGAATAATAAGATGCTTCGTATGTAAATAGTTTCAAACGGGGAATTAGTTCCAGTCCTTCGGTAAGCGCAACATCATACCATAACAAATCACGTATTGATGCAAAAGGTAAGATGACAATGGCCAATGCAACAAAAAGAGTATTAACAATTAATATCTTGCGAAAAATAATATCTATTAAATATGAGTATTTTTTTATGAAATAATATGCAGTAATAAAAAATACTAAGGCTGTAATTACCATAATATTAGATACAAAAAAACTCTGCAATTCAACTCCCGATAACAATTGAAAAGGAATTGGTATAATTAGGGCAATTGCCCAAATGTAAACCTTTCTTAATTTCCTTTCTTTAAATAGGAAATATGCCATTACCGGAGTTAGCAAAGTAGTGTACAACAATCCTTGTGGCAACAAAAAACTATTGAAAAAGAAATAAATGATCATATAGATGATCAAATTATTGTATTGATTTTCCTTTGTCATTCAAGCAATAACTTTATATTGAATCTTTTTTTATTTAGATAATAACTGTTGAAAATCAGTAAAGATAAGATACCTAGTCCGATTGTAAGCCATCCTTTATCAAAAACAATAATTGCAGAAATTAAAAAAGACGGAATCATGGTAATAATTGTTTCCTTTATCCAATTATCTTTCAATAGTTTTCTGTCGATAAGTAAATACTCGAGAGGAACAAGTATAGCAAGAGCAACAATTTGACCGGTAATCAAACTCTCAGCGGTTGGTACAATCCAAAAGGCTATTAACATCCCTACTATAACACCAACCTTATACATGAACTCCAGGGATGTTATAAACCTTAACATTTTTAATCCATTAAGATAAAATAATGGAACAATTGTCATCACTAAAAATGTTTCGAATATTAGAAATAACCTGAAGTAGCTTCCCATTTTTTGAAACTTTTCAGGGCCAAGCCAAAGCGTAAACAATGGTTCATATAGTAAAAAGGTAACGAAAATTGCCAGTAAGCTTACACCAACCGAAAACCCTCTAAGAGTTTGAAAATATATTGTGACATTTTGTTCTGACTCTTTCTTGCGAGCAACTTTTGGAAACAGCCAGCTAACAATTGCTCCAAAAGCCATGTGCATATGATTTGTTATTGTAGATGCCAATATGTAATATCCTGCAATGGCGGGTCCTAAAAAGATTGCAATTACAAACCTGTCTAATTGATATGCAAGTACTGATATAATTGTTTGTAACCATGTCCAGAACCCAAAATGGAAAAGTTCATCTCGCTCTTTTACACTTGTATGCCAGCTAAAATGATAATCAGGTATTAATTTATAGGCAATATATGCCTGAACGAGAAACATTAATATGTTAATAATCAAATTGCTGACAAATATTTCCCAGATACTGTAACCTAATATTACTATTACAACCTGAGCTGTAAGAACAACTAATTTTGAAAAAATACTATATACAGATGCAAGGTCATAGCGTTCATAGCCCTTTAAGATGCTTTGATAAAGTAGTTCCCAAAATTTTACTGATATAAGTAATGTTGCTACAATCAAAATTTTGTCAAGATTGTCGGAAAAAACTTTTACCCCAAGAATTACAATTAGGACTGCCAGCATTGCAATTACAATTGTTCCGATACTAATCCAGCCAATTAATTTTGTGGAAGAATTAATATATGCATTTAGCTTTTTGCTGTTTCCTTTTCCCAATGCTTCGGCTACATGAGCAATAATTGAGTTTCCCAACCCAAAGCTGATTATATTAACGGCTATATAAACATATGAATTAATAAGCATCCAAATACCAAAACTATCCTCACCCAACTTATTGATAAAGAATGGTGTAATGGCCAAAAAAGCA
>JABMPH010000499.1 GCA_013203805.1 Bacteroidota bacterium
ATGCACCTATCAGTTTTTTCATCGGTGGGTTTATATTTGATTCATTCACTCTTGGCCGCATCGATCGGTTGTATGACCTTATTGCCTTATGCCTGTACATGGCATTTCTAAGCATTACAATATATCTCTATAATTTGGCTGATGATGGTAGTTGGAAAAATACAATTCTTGAACGATATGAAGCATATTTTCCTTTGGCAATTCAATTTTTATTTGGAGGACTTTCAAGTGCTTTTGTTATTTATTTCTCAAGAAGTGTTTCTCTATCTAAAACAGCATCCTTCTTTATTATACTGATTCTATTATTTGTTGCCAATGAGTTTCTTAAAAAACGAATATCCAATAAGTATTTACAATTTAGTGTGTATTTTTTTATTAGCTTCACTTTTTTCACCTTTATAACACCTGTGTTCATCAGAGAGATGAATACTTACATTTTTGTTTTTTCGGGATTACTCAGTTTAGTTTGCACACTTGTATTAATTACTATTATTTATCGTGTAAGTCCTAGTACACGGGCAGAAGTACACATATGGAAACTCATTGGAATTGTATTGTCCATTTATTCCTTGATTAACATATTTTACTTTTTTAACCTCATTCCTCCTGTACCTCTTGCTCTGGATAGCGGCATTGTAGCGCACAATATTAAATTGGAAAATAATAACTATGTAGTAACATATGAAACTGATGAGTGGTATGTATTCTGGCGAGAGCATAGGCTAAAATTCATTTATAATCCTGATGAGAAAGTTTATATTTTTACATCAATATTTGCTCCAACTGATTTAGAAAAATCGATATTTCATCGCTGGAAATGGTATAATGATAATACCAATAAATGGGAAATTATGGAGAAAATAGGTTATAATATCACCGGAGGCAGAGATGCCGGTTATCGTGGTTATACATTCAAGAATAATGTAAAACAAGGTTTATGGAAAGTTGAGGTAATTACCGAAGAAGAGATGGTTATAGGTGTGATTGATTTTGAAATCGTTGTTGACTCTTCCAATGATCTTACAGGTGTAGTCGTTAAAAAATTCTGACAGGAACGAGCATTCAGTAAAAGTGAAAACAGATCTCGGGTTATCAAGCAACTTAAAAAAGGAGAGTTGAATAATAATAAATGTATTTGATGACGGAAAGGCCTGCACGTTATTCGCATTAAAAACAAATTCTAGATCAAGATACTATGTTAGGGGGGTCGCTGATGGCTCAAAAAAAAGCCTTAACGTACTGAAAAGTACACGTTAAGGCTTTTATTATGTTTGTTTGACACTAAACCCTCTAACCGTATGGGTTTGTGAAATATTTACTTTTGAATCTAGAAAGACAATTCATGAGCTCCCAATAGGCTGAGGTAGTTGTTATGACTGTGCTGAACTCCGACCCAATGTTTATAAAGACTATCCTGAACATGAATAGAGGAAGTGCTATATCCTGTTGTATCCTTTATTTGTATGAACCCAATACCAGTAGCATCAGTGAGTCTATCATATTGAATTCCGGCTGAATTTATCTTTTCCAGCCACATCCCTAATTTAATGGCAAAAGGTAATGGCAGGGCCATCGGGATTTTATTGTGATCAAGCCCAATCAAATCATGCCAGAAATAAGGCATCACATCTTTGGTGTTAACGTACATTTTGATAGAACCACCATTTTTTGTCATGGCATCAGTGAAGTTTTGTGTGAAGGGTTTGTTTCCAACACTGGGTGCAGCAAAAGTTAATGTTCGCACCTTAAATTTATCTGCTATCTTATCATTCTTACTCTTCATCACCCAATAGGCCATCAATGGTGCCAAATATCCACCCTGACTGTGTCCTGTTACAAACAACGTGGCCTTTGATGCGTCAGAAACAGTAATTGAGGAAAGAAATTCTTCCAGAGTATTTCCTGTTGAATCATCCTTAACAGCAAGAAGAGCGATTAATCCTTCCATCGCTCCCGTTGCTACTGAATCACCAGCCTCACCATTCGGAAGAAATGGTTTAAGAACAAAAACACTAGTGTCCTGAGTTACGTCAGGACCATTGGTAAGAACTGTACCTCTAATAACAATAGCATAAACAGGTGACAACAAATTATTAGTTTTAGCTACAAATGCCATGTTCGCGCCTCCAGATGAAACGCCAGGCCCCCAAGCTAGTGACCAACTACCCTGTGTTGCCAATTCCGTATTTGTTAACAATTCTTTGATATGACTCTTAATTTTTGGCACTTCCAATGTATCAGATGCGTAACTAATTGCAGAAAGCGTCATCATAATTGCGGGTAAGCTTTCTTCCACTAGTTCCACTGGGAGATTCTCTGGATCTGTTGAACTATCTTTCTTGCATCCACTAGTGGAAAATATTAGAAGTGACAGAGCAAGAATAGTTGAAAATAATTTAATAGTTTTCATCTCGTTGCTAATTCATTTGAAAAATCAAT
>JABMPH010000500.1 GCA_013203805.1 Bacteroidota bacterium
AGAGGTAACGGTTTTGCTTTCATCAATATTTGAATTTTCAACACTTATTTCTTTTAATATATCCATGGCAAGTTGCATGTTATCAGGAATAGTATCATAGGTAAGACCCAAATCAACAGTTGTTTTACGTCCATCTTCCATTGAAACATTAATAATCGAATCATTTGCTATTGAGCCGTTTGGTAAGGTTACCATTCTTCCATCAAGGGTTTGAATCCTAGTGCTCCGAACCCCAACTTCTTTAACAATTCCCTCGTATCCCTGTGCAATTATCCGATCATTAAGGGTGAAGGGCTTATCGGTAAACAAAACAAAACCTCCAAAAATATGAGATATTGAATCCTTAGCAGCAAGAGCAAATGCAAGACTACCTATTCCTAATCCGGCAATCAATGCCGTAACATCGTACCCAGCATTATTTAATCCTACTACAATAGCAAGAATCCAAATAGAAATAGAAACAGATTTTCGAACAATTGGCAACAACTGGTCGTCAAGATCCGTTTCAGTTTTTGCGACAAGAGGAGCTAGATATTCATCAATAAAAGCATTGAACAGGCGAACAATTAACCATGCAATATTAAAGGTAATCAAGAAATAAAACGCATGCCCAATAATGCCGTAAAACCAATCTGTTAAGGTTAGCGTATTTAATCCGTACCAAACACCTGTTATAATAATTGCAAACACAACCGGTTCTTCTATTTCATCTATAATAATATCATCTAATTTATTTTTAGTGCGTTTTGTGAACTGCTTAATAAATTTGGAAATTAAAAAGTATACAAGCTTTGAAAGGAGTATGGAAGCAATTAAAATTATAAAAGCCAAAGCCCATGCACCAATTGTATTGCCATAATAAGTTTTTTCCAGAAATTCCATCATTAGATTAATTGTTGGTTTGAATTGCTAAATTATTAAATATTGGTTTAATAATAAGTTTGTTAAAGTGTAAAGCACTTAAAATTTAGAACAGCACAAAATTATCAACATTACATTTCACTTGGTAATTGACAATCATTGAAAATAATTTATCTTTACCTTTCATTAAAACCCTAAAAAAAATGAATTCAAATTCTTACACAATTAACTGGTGGGTATTAGCCTTTAACGGATTAATAGCCCTATTGTTTGGCTTAATGGCTATTTTCTCACCTCTTGACACACTAAAGGTAATTATTATGTACTTTGGTATTGTGATGCTGATAGTTGGTGTTGCTATGATGTTTGGGGTTTATTCAAGCATGAAAAATAAATTAAGTTATGGCACCGACCTAATTAGTGCATTGGTTACAATTGCACTTGGTATTGTGCTTGCTTTTTTTACAGCAAAAACCTTACAAATTTTTGTAATAGTTATTGGGATTTGGGCAATCATGCTAGGTATTGGCCAGTTGTTAATTATGTCGAATCTCGAATCGAAAGGTGATAAAAAGTTTTTGCTTTTTAGCGGTTTGTTTACGCTAGTATTTGGTGTGTTACTTTTCTTTAACCCTTTCGCATTGGCATCTATTTTTGTAGTAATCGTAGGGGTAATGGCAGTAATAATAGGCTTGGTACTTATATCATTTGCTTTTAAGCTGAAGAATCTATAGTGGAAATTGGTCACTGGTTATTGGTCACATGTCATTAGTCATTGGTCATTAGTCATTGGTCATTTGGGAAATTAGTGGTAAATAACCAATCATCTAATTACCAATTATCCAATTACCCAATCAACCAATTAACCAATTATCTAATCAACCAATAACTAAAACTTTATATCCAATATCCTAAGCTGTAGAGTTGTATTACCAAGCCATGTGTTTTCGTCAATGTGGTAACATATTTGGAATGGGTTCCCTTTTTCCATTTCTTCCAGATGGTGTCCCTGATTAAAGGCAATTGCAGGAATTGGATTTCCAGTTCTATCAGGATGTACTACCGAGAATTTTAAATGTTTATTATCTTTCCTTCCAACATGTTTGGCGTATCCGGTATCAATAACATTGCTAGTCAGGAAAACAGGAGACATATTTCCCGGTCCGAAAGGAGCAAATTGTTTTAATATCTTATAAAATTTGAAATTAATATCGCTAATATAAAGCTCAGCATCAATTTCAATTTCCGGGATAAGCATATCATCGGTAATGTTTTTATCGGCATAGTCTTGAAACTCCTTGATAAATTGATCAAAATTTTCAGGTTTAAGAGCCAGCCCGGCAGCGTAAGTATGTCCACCAAAATTTTCTAACAAGTGATTGGTAGAGTCGATGGCATCATAGATGTCGAAATTCTTAACCGACCTGGCCGATCCGGTAATTAATCCATCAGCTTTTGTCAGAACGATTGTTGGTCTGTAATATTTGTCTATTAACCGAGAGGCAACAATTCCAACAACCCCTTTATGCCAATCTTCGCGATAAACAATTGTAGCTTTTTTATTGCCAATATCAATATCTTCATCCAAAATTTGAAGAGCATCTTTTGTTATATTGCTATCAAGCTCCCGACGAGTTGTATTTAAGTCGTTTATTTGTTTCCCAAGTTTTGCGGCGTATTCAACGTTGTTACTAATTAGCAACCTTACCGAATCGGTTGCGCTATCAATTCTTCCGGCAGCATTAATACGAGGCCCAAGAAGGAACACCAGATCGCTTACTGTTATGCTTTTCTTAAAATAATGTTCAGTACCAAGTGTAATTTTTTTATCAACACCTGCCGATTTGAGCATATATTTTACACCAATACGTGGGTTCTTATTGAGATTTTTAAGACCATAATATGATAAGGTTCTATTCTCTCCGATCATGGCAACAACATCAGCAGCAATGCTAATGGCAACAAGGTCGAGATAACAATATATTTTTTCAACCGAGGCTCCCGATTTCATGGTAAGAGCCTGAATTAATTTAAAACCTACTCCTGCTCCTGACAGATCTTTAAACGGATAGTTGCAATCATCCTGCTTGGGATCGAGTACGGCAACAGCATCAGGTATAATATCGCCAGGTCGGTGATGGTCGCCAATGATAATATCCAGACCTTTCTTTTTTGCATATTCTACCTTTTCAACAGCCTTAATACCACAATCGAGA
>JABMPH010000044.1 GCA_013203805.1 Bacteroidota bacterium
ATTCCAAACAGTGAGGTTGCTCAACACTATCGATGGAGGTGGGGTAGCCTTTCGTTCACGTGAGTTGTATGAAAAAGCCGTAAAGGTTCGGGACTATGGGATTGATCGCTCTTCTTTTCGTGACACACTGGGTGAGATAAACCCAGCCTGTGATATTACTCTACCTGGATATGGTGCAATGCTGAACGAAATAAACAGCTATATCGGTACAGTACAAATGACTCAAATCGATGAATTAATATCGGTACAACGTGAGAATGCCAAATGCTGGATTGAACGGTTACACTTAGAGGACAGGACGGTAAAGGCAATGTGGCGCCAAAAAAATACGAGCCCGAATTATTGGGTGTTTGGAGTCTTAGCCCAAACGAAACAAGAAACAATTAAAGCGTTTCGAAAATCTGGCTATTATGCGTCTAGTGTGCATTCAAACAATAGCTTATATTCGTTGTTTGGTACTCAATTGGAACTGGTCGGGGTAAAAGAATTTTCAGAAAAATTTCTAGCATTACCATGTGGGTGGTGGTTTGGATCCCAATAATTGATATGATAGAATTGAAAAGCATCTCACACTCTGATATATCACCACGTGAAGTAGAGGAAATAATTAAGATAAAATCTCTTTCTTGGAAATACTCCTTCAATGAACATGAGAAATGGATAAAAAAGAATCTAAAAAATGCTGATATTCATTTGATGCTTTTCGATGGGAAAAATTTTATCGCCTATATGAACCTCATATCAATACAGTTATCGACAAATAATGTCTTTACCGGAGCTTTTGGTGTTGGTAATGTCTGTACCAAGCGAAGAGGAAGGGGGTATGGAAGCCAATTAATGGAAGCCTCAAATAAATTCTTAGTCGCAATAGATATGCTAGGCTTGTTGTTTTGCAGGCCATCGCTTGTCCACTTCTACCTTGAGCATGGCTGGGAGTTATTGGATAAAGAAATATTGAAACTTGATTTCGAGAATTCAAATATTGATACTATGATCTATAATTGTGAAAAAAAAGTAACTCAACTGGAATATGAAGGTGATAAATTTTAGAGATGATAGTTAACAGGGTGCTATCTGTATAATTTCGAAGATTACATGGAATTGCATCAATCACCTTCTCGAATACATGGAATATTAATGATTCTGATGATGGAAAGACGGTATTATTAAGGATTAGTGACAGAAAAGTAATTAGCAGAATGTAAATCGAGTCTGATCGTGAAAGATGATATGGCTGTTGTATATTTTAACTGATGGAAGTATTGCTCATTCTATTTTTTGAGGTATAATCTATTAAGATTGTTTGATGAGCTAGCAACATTTGTTCCACCTGCCACTCAGAATTCGTTTAATAAGACATCGTTCTTGGAGGAAAATTCAATGATTGACTATAACGCCACGCTAATTAAAAGGCAAGAATATTGAGTCTTGTATCAATTACCCAAATCATCAAAATTATATATATTATTGTTGGAATAAACGATTACCACAGTGGATGCTAAATTGAATAAAAAAATAGATACACAAAATGTTACTCTCCTGGTTGGCACGTTTAAGCAACCCAAATTACTTATGACCACTCTCACAGCTATGGTGAACCAAACATACACCAACATCAAAATTATAGTAATTGACGATAACTCTATGAAAGATACTGAGATCATCGAAGAGACAAAATTAATTGTGAGGGCATTTGAGGATTCGAGAATAGAATATATAAAAAACGATTTTAATATTGGCGTTCCATTCGTTTTTAGAAAATGGATCAGTATGGTCGAATCAAAATATTTTTACCTGACAGGGGCAGGTGACCAGTTAATGCCAGATGCGATTGAATCAATGGTAACATTTCTAGAGGACAATAATAATGCATCTATGGTGCATGGATTAGAAATAAAGGGTAACGGCGAGAGGGAAAAATCTTTATTCAATGAAACATGTCTAGTGGAAACTAAACCGTATCTTAAGTATCATCTGCTTGGTGGCAAAAAGACCTATTCCTGGTCACAATCTTCTGCACTTTTCAGAACAGAATTCTGGAGGACAAAAAATATTCCTATTATTCATGATCATTATTGGGATTACTATTTTCATTGTAGCTATATATTATTTTCAACGCATATCGGCTATTTGAATCTCTTGGTGGCTTCACGTGAGACTGAAAAAAACGATAATTATGAGAATAATCTAGGAATAAATAGTTTTTTAATTGAGACTGAAAGAGTAAATAATGCTTTAAAATTTATTATCGATCATGAAGTTTACATGCTGTTAAGAGGGTATCCCACTGCGATCTATAAAATAAAAATCGCTAATCGTCTATTAAAACAAGGTATCCGTAATCAGAATATTAATCAGTCACTATTTTGTATCGGTCGAGCATTTCAGATA
>JABMPH010000501.1 GCA_013203805.1 Bacteroidota bacterium
GTCGAAACCAATACCTGATGTGGCATTTGCTTGCGGATCAGCGTCGACAATAAGTGTCCTATATTCAAGGATTGCCAAGCTGGCAGCAAGATTAATGGCGGTTGTTGTTTTACCAACACCTCCTTTTTGATTGGTTACGGCAATTGTTTTCCCCATAGTAATTTGCAATTTGTTTACAGAATTTGATCCTCGATACAAATTTACAATTTAACAGATTTCGCACCCAATAAGTATGACAAATTTATTAACAAGTATGGCTGTAAATCTATAAACTGTAACTACAGATCAGTATCATCTCCCAAATCCTCGAAGCTAACATCAACAGTACTACTTATTTCGTCTTTGTTGTCAAGTTCATCACCTTGCGGTTCATTCTTTACCTCTCCCGTCTCTATAAATGTAATTGCAGCATTTAATCCATCTTTGAACTTTTCGAAGTCTTCTCCATAAAGAAAAACCTTATGTTTCTCGTAAAAAAACTTCCCCTGGTCTTCGTTAAATCTTCTTTTACTTTCAGTAATAGTTAAATATTGCTGATTTGATCTGGTGGCTTTAACGTCGAAAAAATAGGTGCGTTTCCCTGCTCTTACAACTGTTGAAAAAAGGTCTTCTCTTTTTTCATATTTCTCTGTCTCCTGCATGTTTATTTCAAGATTTAAACCAATATTATTTTTAAGTTACTAATGTTAATATGATTTTATTTATAAGCCAAAGTTAAAAATTATAACTACTCCCTGTTATATCACTGGATTTTTGTTAATAAATACTAATTATTGTTGATAACCTAGATTTATAGTTTTTCAAATTAGTTCTTAGCATAGTTTATTGAAAAATATTAATTATCAAATTATCCCTTCACAACCTTCACTACTTCAGTTCGATGTTCGGTTATAACTTTAAGAAAATATACTCCTTGTGATAATGAAGAAATATCAGTTGATAGTTTAATTTTTTTCTTATGTCCCGTAAGGTTGTATTCCTTTGCTAAAACAATATTTCCGGCAAGGTTAATAAGTTCAATTCTAATATTTTCGGCACTGTCTATATTGATATTAATATTTAGTTGTTCAGAAAAAGGATTTGGGCCTACAGTTACAAGTTTATCAATATTAATATTTGGATTGATAGAAGTTAAAATGGAATCTGCACCGGCAAAATCTGGAATTCCCCAACCCATAAAATTGTCAGGATTATCAGCTGTTGATCCACTTTCCATAATTGATTCCTGTATTTCCATAGCTGTCATTTCTGGATGTGATTGCCATAAACAGGTAACCATTCCTGCCATAATTGGTGATGAGAATGAAGTTCCATTACCATATATGGAAATATCCTGTGATCCAACGGCAATAGTAGCACCTTCTCCACATGCCATATTATTTGGTTTTAATCTACCATCTGCTGTAGGTCCTATTGAGCTGAACCCTGATCTTTCCCCATCTAATCTTACAGATCCTACAGTGAAAACACTATCACCATCAGCTGGAGCACCAACAAGGCTACCGGAGTTTCCTGCACTATTACATACGATGATTCCTTTTGAGGATGCAATATCAGCTCCAATTGTAGCAATGGCGGTATTACCATCCATATCACTTGGTAAATACGACCATATAATAGTATCAGTTGAAGTAAAAATGGTATCATAATTAAAATAACTAAGTGAACTATTAATAACATCAGCACCAACACTGTCGGCAAATTCGGCAGCCGATACCCAATTGTACTCTTCAATAATATTTTCAAATGGGCCTTCCTCAGATCGTAATAACCAATACTCTGCTTCTGGTGCTGTGCCAATCATCGTTCCTGGTAAATTTCCTCCCATGCACGAAAGAACCATTTTTCCATGTTGGTGTCCTTCAAAAACGTTACCACCCATATACACGAAGTCTTTGTTACCAAGTATTTTATTGTTATTCCAAAGGTATTCAAAAACAGGGTGTTCCAGTACTCCCGTAAAACCAGCATCAAGAACTGCAATTACCATACCCTGACCCATAAAACCCTGGTCATGTAATTTAATCCCATTTAGTTGTTCAATTTGTCCGTATGAATAACCATAATCCAAAGATCCAATAGATTTTGAATTTTCGATTTGATTATTGCTAACTGCATCGTCAACAAGATTTTTAAATTTATCGGAAACAGGACCGTTTGTTTGAACTACCTTTAAGGTGGCGCTCACATAAGGTAGCGCCTTTATTTGATCGATTAGTGCTGGATTTTGTGTGTAAATTGTTACCCCGTTTAACCACTTCGTTGGGTTTAATAATTGAACTCCAATATCAGCAACCCCTTGTAGATACAATTGATTAACTGGTATATCATTTGCTATAATTTCAATTCCTTGTCTATCTCTGCGATCGAGTGCTCGTTGAGTTAGAAATTCCCCTGGATTATTAATGGAGAACGGAGAATCGTTTTTATCTGTAAATTGAACATAGTACTTATCTGAGGCAATTTGAGCATTTGAACTTAGTACTATTCCAATAAGGAAGACCAGTAGTAATTTTATTTTCATCAGTTGATTTTTTTATTTAGTTGATATTGTTCTTTATTGTAGTTATTATCTTGACAATAGTTAGTTTGATTGAGTTGCACTAATCGTTTTTGATTTGCACCTGATTGTTTTCAGTTATTACATCAGGTATTTCATTATTCCCAATAGTTACCATATTAATTGTTCTGGAAGTATCAGCTTGAATAATTACAGCATTATCACCATTTCTCCAAACAGCTACGTTTTTATAATATGTACTACTCGTACCATCCGAGAAATCACAGGTTACAATAACAGGAAGTGGTAATCCGCCGGTATTTTCTATAACTATTTTGTTATCAAGAGTAACCTTCTTTATACCCAAATCTGCGTAAGCACGATCGAAAAACCATGGTTGAATATACCAGTTGAGATTCTGTCCTGTAACATTTTCGAATGTATTAAAAAAGTCATAAGGAATCGGATGTTTTCCATTCCAACTAATCATGTAAGTATGCAATGCTTCTTTAAACAAGCTGTCGCCCAAAGCATTACGTAAATAAGCATATGCCATCGCCGATCGGTTATATGAGTGTACCCGGTACGAACCATAATCAGATATCTGGTAGGATAAATATATTAGAGGAACTTCTTTTTCCTTACCACTGAGGGTTTCAAAACTGCTTGATATTCTTTCAAAGTAGTTTTGGTCTGGCTCAAGGCTATCCATTATTCCGTATGGTAGCCATGCCGCCCAACCTTCGTCCATCCATGAATATTTTCGCTCGTTGGTTCCCATGTAAAATGGAAAATAGGAGTGAAGTATTTCATGAAAAATGAGCCCGATTGCCGAACCTTTTTCACTTGGGTCGCCTTCGTTTACCATCATTGGCGATTCCATTCCACCACTTTTACGGCCATTACAAAAAGAAGTAATATGTGAATATGGAAAGGGATAACCCGGCAAACTATCCTGCATAAACTTAACACTCTCAACGGCATAATAAGCACCTTTATCGAATGTGTCAACAGAATCAGGGTATACTGCATCAATAAAAACACGCCTTCCAGTATTTTCGTCTGCCACTATTGATGCCCCATCCCAATTGGAATATTTAGTAGCACCAAATGTAAAATCAGGAACATCTCGCGCTACAAAATGCCATGTGTTTGATGTATTGTTACGGAGAACTTTTTTGTTTTTGCAGTCTGACACTGAGAAAATGTTGACAATCTCTTCAGTTTCCATGGCTATATTATAATTATCAACAATCTGTTTTTTGTATAAATCATTCATATTTTTCAAATCGCCTGTGGCCCATACAGTAAATCCAGCGGGTGTTGTGATATTTACATCGAAGTTATTTAAATCATTATAATATTCAACAGTTCCATAATATTCAATTCTATCCCATCCATCTATATCATCGTAAACAGCAATTTGAGGATACCAGTATGCTATAAAAAACCTATCGTTACCATAATTCCCCATTCTTGCCCATGCTTTTCTCGGGATTAAAAATTCCCAGTCAACATCAATAGTTACAGAATCTCCGGGCAATATGTAATCTTTAAGTTTGATAAACATATTAGTAGCCGTACGGCTAACATCCGTACTATTATTTACATCAAAAGTATTGTTGCCAACACTCAATTTGGTTATTAGAGTACCATCAGTAAGGTCATTGTTTCCAATTGTCCATGACCGTGCATTTCCTTTCTTGTAGAAGTCAGGATATAGTCTAATTACAATTAACTTAAGTGTATCCGGGCTATTGTTATGATAGTTTATTGATTCACTTCCTGTTAACTTGCTTTCGGTTGCGTGTAATTGCGCAACGATAGTGTAATCTGAATAGTTTTGCCAGTAATTTGGTCCGGGTATCCCCATGCTCGACCGTGTACCGTTTTGAAAGGCCTGTGCAATTTCCAGTGGCATCTTAACAGGTGTCTGTGCTTTCAGGTAACTACCTGAAAATACAGTAATAACAAATAAAAACAGCAAAAATATTTTTCTCATATCCCCCAATTAAAAACCAATGAACATTGCAATTTAAGTTGGTAAAAATAAGAATAATTGTGAGTTAGGAGTACTTTTACAAAGCCACTATATTTATACTCTTTTTAATTCCTGACACCTCTAGTATCACAATATAAGTTCCCGGGGTTAACAAATCGTTATTTAAATCTGCTACATATTTGCCAGGAATCATTTTTGTATTGATAATATTAACAATATTCTTTCCGTCAATTGAGTAGACTCCTAAATGAACACGAGCCGGCTCATTAATTGAAAATGGAATATGTGTAATACTTGTAAATGGGTTGGGATAATTTTGATCAAGCTGAACACCTTTCTGGTAATCTCCTGAAATTTCGCTGATTGATGTTGGCAGTAGGTTATGGGGTCCGGGGCTAACAGGGTCAACACCATGACACACGATACATTTTTTCAGTACGCCAGCGAATCCCTGTAGAGCAATGTTTTGAAGATTGTCGTTTGGAAGTGTTGAAGGTGTAAGAGCATGAGGTTCGCCATGACATGTTGAACAATATAAATCGGCATGGCCTTTTGACTGTCTGAAAAGTTTTCCCGGTTCTTCAGCATAGTCGGGGCCATGACAGTCAGTTGCACCACAACTTGGCTCTTCTAACCAAGGTTCGCGTCCGTTTTCAATTGTGCTTGCAACATTTGCTACTGATCCATGACAATCCTGACACACCATTCCACCATCGTGCATTACACCTCTAAAACATTGTGTGTTGGGTCCCGGATGACATTTGTAGCAATCGTTGGTTTCGTCTTTATGTTGATCATGAATAGCCAGGGATAAACTCGGTACACCTGGATGACCTGGAGTTCCCAGGGCATTTGATGAATGGCATTCGGCGCATAGGATTGGTATATTGTTAGGATCAAAACCGCCTTCTAGTTCATGTTCATTTAGTATAACATTTTCGCTACTATGACAACCTGAACTTACACAATTAATTTCATTGGAAACGGGAATTACATTTTGCGTGGTGGCAATAATAATGCTGTTTGCATCATAAACTTCAAACAGTGCTAATTGATAAGGATCCTCCTGCACCAGATTAGCATCGGTATATGGTGTTAGCGGGATTCCCTCTTTAGCAAAAGCGTTGTCCCCTATATCCATCACTCCGGTTAATCCGGCACCTGTTAGTCTAATATTATCAGGAAGGCTTACACCGAATAAAGGTAGTACGTAATCCCAAAAATTAGTCTTCCCAACCGAGTATGTATTTCCAGGAATACTATAGTTAACAGTAACATTTGAGGTAATAATCTCAGGAAGTGTTGTAGCTGTTCCTTTTTTGATAACAACAGCATTGAGATTGTTGTATGGAGGTAGAATTGCGATTTTTGAAAAATCTTTATTAGAACAGTGCATTCCCAGATCATTCCATCCAATTACCAGATAAGTGTCATCCCTATGATCTGCATTGAAAGAAAACAGTAATAATGTGACCAGCAGAATTGGCGTAAGTAAAATAGTAGTTTTTTTCATTATGTGTGGTTTAAGATTTCAACAAATATAATACAATAGCCCATAAAAAGCAATAGTAAACAAAAAAAAACCGCCGGGTTTTAATAGTTACGGAAGCGGATTTCGATGAAAATGCTCGGACAATGGCATTTCTTTCTTGTTGATTAGAATAGCTATCCAAACAAGCAGGAACATAAGGGATATAGAACTCATACCAATAACAGGGCCGGCATGTTCAAAAACCAGCCCGATACCAAAGGGGATTATTATACCACCCATCGCCATAGCGATAAATAACAATGTGAAAGCGCTGGAGGAATGTGATTTTGGATATGCCCCTGCTGCTGACAGGAATAATGGGTTAATCCCTGAGATAAAAACCGTAGCAACAATAAACAGGATAATATTTAAAGTAACTGATCTTGGAAAAGGTGCCACAAAAACAAATAAGGCCGCAATTGGCACTATGAATAGTAATGTACGGTACACAGTTATTTTAGGGCTTACTTTACCCCAAACCATTCTTCCAATAACAGTTGCAATTCCAATTATAGCGAGTACACCATGAGCCATGCCTACGGGTGTGCCTCGTTTGTTTTCAAGAAATGTTATTAGCCATGTAAGGAACCCTGTTGTCGAACCAGCTGCTAAAACAACCGCAAATATTATCCAGATGAAAAATCTTCTGTCGAATGATATAATCTCTTTAATAATCCTCAAGGTTAGCTTCTCAGCATTATCAATGGGTTCATGTTTGGCAAGAAGTATTGGTATTAGCGCAGGAATAATAAGTAGTGCCGGAAAAGCAAAGCACCATTTCCATGACAGTTCAAAATATTCTACAATCCCAGGAAAAACAGGTCCCACAACAAACCCGATTGCCAGAAAACTAAAAGTAAGAGATTGAATTTCAGCGTTCCTTCTAGCATAATGATGGGTAGTATAAATGCCGGGAAGTATTATCATAAGTCCGTTTCCAAAACCAATAAGCAAAAACAATATTGCAAAAATATGATATGAATTTATCTGTGAGGTAACGAGCAATCCGACTAATACAATAAGAGCACCCATAGCCATAAGTTGCTTTACGCTTAGCTTTTTGATCAATTGGGTTATTAAAAATGCACTAACCAACATTCCGGTAAAATAGATAAATGGAATCATACCGGCCTCACCTTCCTGTATGCTGAAATTTTTCATTATCATGTGAATAGTTGATGGCACCAATAATTGAATGAAGCCGGTTATTATCACCATTGGGTAGAAGGCATACATTACCTTCATTGAGGGGGTTTTGCTTTTAATAAGCATGAGTGAAATTATTTATTAATAATTAGTTTTTCTCTGGCTTTAGTTTCGTTTGTAACTACTTCGATAATATACAACCCGGAAGGAATGTTTGAAACATCAATTTTATTAGTGGCTCCAACATTGTTGAAAATTTGCTGGCCGATTTGGTTGTAGATGGAAATTTGGTTAATTTTATTATCGTTGATGTAGGAGATCGTTAAAAACTTATTTGTTGGGTTGGGAAAAATAGTAATATCAATAATAGTTTTTGTAAAATCATGATTTTCGATATTGACAGTTGGTCCCCATTCATATGCTCCAATGTCAATTAAATTATTGTAAATACGAGGATTTTCAGCAATGTCATATGGGGGCAGGTTTAAACCAAGAGTGTCTGGGGTTCCATTATCAATACATGGGGAATATTCACTTATTTGAAAAGGGAATGGACCTGCATCCATAAAAATTGGATTTCCCGAAATATTAGAATCAGCATATTTTAATTCAACATCTCCCTGCAACCCAATTGAGGCTTCTCCATTTGTCAAGCTGGAATATGAAATATCAACACTTGAAGTATAATCATCTCCCCGGGCAAAAATATCCCATTGATTTGTTTCATCCCAAAAAATACAATTCTTAATTGATAATGCTACAGAATCATATGCAAGTATGGATCCACTCCAATATTCATTGGTGGTGTTATTTGAAAATGTAGAGTTGATAATATTCGCATTTGTATAGTATAATGATAAACCACCAGTACTACTTTCATCGAAGTTATTAGTAATCTGTGATCCAATGATATTTATTTCCGAAAAAGATGCTGTAATTCCTCCTGTTCCAAGTGCTTGATTTCTATCGATTATTGAATTAGAAATATCCACTGAAGATTCAGTTACCATTATAGCACCTTGATATTTAAAAGATTTGTTATTATTGACGACTAAATCACTTAATCTAAGCTGCGTGTTTTCTGCATAAATAGCTCCAGCGTGATGCGTTGAGATATTGTTAGTTATGTTGAGTTTGTATAATTCTACTTCTGAATCTTCTATATTTATCCCACCTCCATATTTTGCATAACCTTTTTGTAATTGCAAGTTTTCAAGTTTAACATTCCGCAAGTCAATAATTTCAAAAGTGCTTGCAATGCTATCAGCATCAATTATTACCAGATCATGACCAATTATATTTAAGTAGTCTATTGGTCTTATTGGAAAGCTTTCTAGATTTGTTGCTTCGCTATAAACACCTGAGGCAAGGTGCATATTTATAGGATTTGATTCATTTGACGACGCTATTGAAAAACCATGTTTAATTGTTTTAATTGGCTCGCTCAATGATATTCCACTATTATTATCGTCTCCATCAGGTGATACATAAATATCATCACTTATTTGATACACTAGTCCATTTTTTATATCGAAAGTGTATAGATTTAATGGATTTGCATAGTAAGATGTGGGGTTTATTACTGTAAATGTGTCAACAACTATGTGAATAATACTATCACGATCGTTATAAAGATCATTTCCAACTGGAGCTGTGTTTAGGTATATGTTAGATAAATATGTAGTGTCAAAAATAACTCCACCATCGAAATTATAAATTCCACCCCCCTTTTCTTCAGCGGAATTTTCATGGATTGAAACATTGATAAAATATGGGTATCCATTGATTGAAATTCCACCTCCTTTTTTGGCTGTGTTGTTTGATATAGTAACCTTATTTAGACTCACTTGACATTCATATACATTTATCCACATTCCTCCCCCGGATGTTTCTGCTGTATTATTCATTAATACTAAATTTGAAAACTCAGAATTTGAATAACTTGTACTTAATCCACCTCCAAAATCAGCATTGCAATTAAATATACTTATACTGTCAAGTTGGGCATTACTGTATTGTAGTGAGATTCCACCACCACGTTGGTCTGTATTTCCATTTTGTAAAATTAAATTGGTTAAGAATTGGTTGGAGCCAACATAAGAAAATAAAACTCTGTCTGTGTTTTCAGCATCAAGTATAGTATTGCTTGAGCCAACTATTGATAGGTTATCAAGAATAGTTAAAGGAAAGAGTTCTCCTGTACTGGAGGGACTGTAAATACCATCCTCTATGAATATTGTAGCAGGATTCTGTTCATCCGTGTACAGAATTGAAAGTGCATGATCAACAGTTTTGAATGGATCGTTGTTGGTTAGTCCACTATTTTGATCGGAACCGTATGGAGCTATATAGAAATCCTCATTGATTAAATTTTGTAATCCATTAGCAATATTGAATGTAAAGTACTTAGCAGGTAATGCATAATAGTCACTTGGATTCTGAGCAGAAAATGTATCAACAATTATTTGAATTCCTGAGACTCTACTGAATAAATCTTTACCAACTTTCCCGTTATTTGAATAGATATTACATAAATTAACAGAATCCATATTTATTGTCAAAGGGTAATAAGATCCAATACAAATCCCACCACCATAATCTGCATAATTATTCTTAATTGTTGATCCTTCGTATTTTGCATGTGAACTCTTTATTTCAATCCCTCCTCCATATTTTGCATAATTGGAATCGATCGTAGAGTTTTGCAACAGAGTGTAACAAGATGAACTAATATAGATACCACCGCCTGATGCCTCAGAATTGTTATTATAAATATGACTGTTGATAATTTTTGAATCAATATGGCTCTCCGATTTAGCATAAATCCCGCCACCATCTATCGCATCATTGTTGGAGATGTTAGTGTTGTCAATTTCAATTTGCCCCTCAAAGTAAATTCCACCGCCTTTTGTAGCATAGTTCTCATGTACTTCCGAATCAATTAGATGTAGCTCTGAATCACTCGAAATCCCACCACCTGAACCTGCCATATTATTTATAATTTCAAATTCAAATAAACTCTCACTGCCATAAATTGAGTGTAACCCACCTCCCTTATTTTTGGCGCTGTTACTGCAGATGGTAACTCTTTTTGCATCAATCTCAGAAGTTGCAATAAATACACCACCTCCATTATACTCTGAGTGATTTTCTTTAACTGTTAAATCCCTTATATATATACAACTGGAAAAGATTGCTATTCCTCCGCCACCATCCTCAAAAAAATCACCATCAATAAAGCAATATTGAATTGTAGAGTTTGTAATTCTGAGTTTATCATAAAGATGAATAATCATTCCTCCACCATTATCATATTCACCTTTCCCATATTCAATAATGCAATATTCAATGTATGATGAATCATAAGGAGTTGCGTTGACAAACCTTATACCTTTCCAACCGGGATGAGAGTAGTTGTGATATCCTGTGGTGTCGTTAACAGTGAATAAAATTGAGTCTGTCTCATTTCCAATGGCATGTATATATCCTTCTACATATAAACCATAATAGTCCTGAAATTCAATAACTACTCCAGGTTCAATATTTAAAGTATCGGATGATGTTATTTTTATGTCACCTTCAATAAGGTAGGGAGAATTGGCATGAGACCATGTTCCTGAAATATTGCCACCTTGAATAACTGTTTGTGACCAACTAATTATAGGAAATAGGAAAATAATAATAAATGCACATATTAATTTCATCACTAACTAATCTTGGGTTAAGATTTAAGTCTGCAAGCTACAACATTAATTAATGTTAATCAAATATTAAGTTTACAAATCACAAGCATCAAATCATAAATAATTTCCAATTTTAAAATATCAATTCATAAAACTCAAACAGCTTCTAGAGTATTGATTATTGATATTGGAAATTAGCTGAACCTTGGAAGTTATAATTTGGAGTTACTCCCCAAGATTTTACACTTCCTTTTTTTATCGGAAATCTTATACCTAACTCAGTCTGTGCCAAACTTAGCTTCCATTATTCTTCAAAATAATGGTTATTGGAAATAAATTCCATTAATTTACATAAATCAATTTTTGCTAATAATAAACTGGCATTAACTCACTCACAATCAAGCAATAAATTAGTTTTCAGTATTTTTAAATTCAGCACTCCATGCAAAGTTTGAGCCAGCTCCATAAGTCTCGCCTAATTTTGTCTTAACTATATTGTTATTAATATCATAGATCTTCAGGGAGTATGTAGAGGTTCCATATTCTTCTATACTTCCCTTGACGTATATTTTTCCATGATAGTTATTTAATGGTTGCTCAAATGATTTAACAAATAGAGTATCATCTGATATGGTAATACTAGTGCCATCTTTATCAAGATAAGTAATATCATCTATTGTAACCTTTCCGGTAGAAATAACACTATATTCAATGGTATAATTTTCAACTGGCGTAGGATCAGGATCATTAGTATCATCATCTGACTTACTGCAAGAAAATGCAATTATACTCATTGATACTACAATAATTAGTGTTAATTTTTTCATAGTTTAAGTGTTTTGATTCTAAACAAAGATAATTAAATCTAACCAATAATTACCTTTACTCAAATATCCTACTTAAAATCATCACAAATAAAAGTGATCTTGTTAGGTTTTTCTTTTTTTCTTTTTAGCTGCAGGAAATAATACATTATTAAGTATTAACCTATAACCCGGAGAGTTAGGGTGGAGATTAAGATCGGTTTGGGGATCACCAATTCGATGTTGATAATCTTCGGGATCATGGCCTCCATAGAATGTCCAGAAACCTTTTCCAAATTCACCATGAATATATCGTGCTTCACCGGCAGCTTTATTTTCACCCATTATCACAACATTGGATTTAATTAAGTCTTTGTTAAAAGCTGTTGTTTGTCCCATAAAACCTTTAATCAATCTTTCATGATTTTGACAGAGAATTGTTGGAATGTGATCCCACTTTGCTGAGAAATCAAAAAGCATGAAATAATCGTTGTTTTCACGAATTGTTTTTGGACGGGTTTCTGTAACATCAATATTAGATATTTCGTACTTAGCAGGATTCTTAACTATTGTAAAATCTTTAAAAACCATGCAATTATCATAATCTAGTTTTTCTTGTGCATTTGGATCCATTGGATCACCGTCGAACATAACTTCGCAAATATCTATATTCATTGCCGCAAGTGCTACATCATAGCTGTCAGTAGCGGAACACATTGCAAACAAATAACCACCTCCCAATACAAAGTCACGTATTTTTTTTGTTACAGCTAATTTAAGATCACTAACTTTATCGAAACCTAATTCTGTTGCGATTTTTTCATTTGCAGCAACATCCTCTTTATACCAAGGGTAGCTCCGATAGTGTGCCCAAAATTTCCCGTACTGTCCGGTAAAATCCTCATGGTGAAGATGTAGCCAGTCGTATGTGGGTAACATACCGCTCATTACTTCATTATCATAAACTATATCGTAAGGTATTTCGGCATAAGTTAAAGCAAGGGTAACTGCATCATCCCATGGTTGCTTATTTTTGGGTGAATAAACAGCAATTTTAGGCACTTTATGCAGTGCAATAATATCCATGTTAATATCGGGTTGCAATATCTGTTGTTTTATTGATGATGCTTGAACATCAGTTATAACCTGAGATGTAACATTTCGTATTACACATTCGTTTTCAAAACTTTCGTGATATTTCATTAAATAGCTGCCACCTCTATAATTAAGCAGCCACTCGATTTCAACCCCCTGTTCAAGAACCCAAAACGCAACACCATAAGCTTTTAAATGATTTTTCTGAGTTTCATCCATTGGTATCAATAACCAGGCAGCTCTTAGATTTATTGATAATCCAATAAGTAGTATTAGTAATATATATATTGATCTTCTCATTTTAAACAATTTCATAACCCATAACCCAAAACTCACAACTCACAACCCACAACTCACAACCCACAACTCACAACCCACAACTTAGAACCCCGCAAATATACTTTGAATCTCCTCACTCTCTCTTACTTCTTTTTTCTCATTAAGTTTTTTAATAACTGTTTCAACTTGTTCTTTATTATAATGATAATCTTTTAACTTGCCAAGTCCTGATATTTCAGTTGTTTCAATTTCATTTAGGCTGAAACATTTTTCAATCAGTTTTTCCCCTGGTTTCATTCCAATGAACTTAATATCAATATCCTTACCTGAGTCTTTTATCATATCCTGAGCAAGATCGGTTATTTTAACAGGTTCTTCATAAGAAACATAAACTCCCTTGTTTTCACCCTTCTCAAGAAGGTAAAGCAAATAATCTGATGCATGCTCACCAGTAATAAACATGCGGCTCATTTCGGGGTGTGTAATTGTTATTGGTTGGTTTTTTTCAATCTGTTTTTTGAAAATAAGTGTAACAGCTCCATTGCTATCAATCACATTGGGCATTCTGAAATTTATCAACGTTGTTGATCCGGAGTCAATTTTTTGGACAAACTGTTCAACCAGATACTTCCCAATGCCAACTACAGAAACTGCATCTTGGGCCAGATTTGAAGAAGTAGTTATCATGGTCTTTACTCCATATTTAATGGCAAGCTTAATTAGATTTACTGTTGCAGTATAATTTGCTTTCAGTACTTTGACAGGTTGGCGTTCGCCATCTTTAACACGTGCCATTGCCGCGAGGTGAACGATGTAGTCAGGTTTATGCTTTTTAAAAATTTCTTCAAATACAGATGGAGTTAATAAATCAACTTGTACGAATAATAATCGTTGGTCAACATTATAATCACCAATTTTATCTCTGTAAGTAGCAATAATATTAAAGTTTGTTGATTTCAAAATACTATTCACAAAATAATTACAAACAAACCCCGTACTACCTGTTATAAGAATAGTTGAAGGATTATTTTTTCGAATCATTACTGTAAAAATTATTTACCTTAACTTAATGGATTATTCTGCAATCATATATTTTGATGCTTCCATCAGAAACTTTTTGGCCAAAGGTGCTGATAGTGGATGCAAGGTATCCATAGCTTCGGGATGCCATTGTACAGCCATTAAAAATGGATGATTATTTGTGTCGCTCCATTCAATAGCTTCGGGTAGATTATCGGCTGAGTAGGCTGATATCTGAAGACCAGTTCCAAGAATTTCGATTCCCTGATGATGGTTACTCACAACAGCACCATGATTCGTACTGCCACAGATTTTTTGGAGCGCTGAATTTTTAACAAGTCTTACTGGATGATACCCTATTTCCCAATTTGGTTGTCGATGAGTGACGGTAGAGTCAAAATCGGTAGGGATGTCAATGTATAAAGTTCCTCCCTGACTAATATTTAATATCTGCTCACCGCGACAAATTCCAAAAATTGGAATATCATTTTCAATTGCTAGGTCAATCAACGCAAATTCTAAGCTATCACGATATAAATCAAAAGTGCCACACCTTGAAGTATCATCAATTTTTCCGTAGTTTCCAGGAAATACATCTTCACCACCTGTTAGTAAAACACCATCACACTTTGTTAAAACATTCAAGGCAGAATCAATTCCCAATGGGTACATGTAATAATATTCAATGGTGCTATCATGCCTCAATAACCAATCCGCATACTTTGTGGTACTGGTCTCTGATTTTTCCTTTGAAATAGCAATTCTTATTCTTTTTGATTTTTCAGTTGTGCATGATGAAAATATTAAGGAACTGGCTATTACTAAACTTAGGGCAATTGAAATGTGTTTAATCATGAGATAGAATATTTTATGTATCTGTCAAAATTAGCAATTTGAGTGATGCATTTTAATTTAGCTTAAAAAAAGAAGAACAATTGACTACATTTGCATGGCTCTTTTATAACGATAAATGATTAATACTAATTCCTCCATAGTTAAACAACTGATTTTATTAGTTATTGTGATACAGTGTTTTGTGTCGTGTGCACCAAAAATAAACAATACTACTATTGATGAATTATTTAGTAATCCTGATTTAGAACCCACATCTTCCATTATATATGCTGAAGGATTTGATATTTATGAAATTAATGGGATAAAAAAACTTGTGATTTATAATCCAAAAAATATTTCAGAAGTCCTTGTAACATATTACTTAACTGATTCATTAGTTTATAACAACTATCTCAACTCTGATAATTTAATATTAGCTCCGTTAGATGGCGTTGCTGTTTTTTCTGCCACACAACTAAATGCTTTCAGCAAATTAAATCTGCTTGATAAAGTTATTGCAATATCCGAATCTGAATATATCCAAAATCCCGAGGTTCGAGACCTTTACGATAGTGGTAATATTATTAACCTAGCCAGCAACGGGAATTTTTATCTTGAAAAAACTCTTGAATTAAATCCTAGTATTATTTTTTATTCACCATATAATATGGCGCAGAGTCATCCACTTGCAGCTACAGAAATAACCATGATACCTTTTTTCGATTTTATGGAATCAAACCCCTTGGGAAGAGCCGAATGGATAAAGTTTACAGCTTTGTTTTTTAATAAGGATGATGAGGCCAAACAGTTATTTGATTCAATTGAAACCAGCTATAATTCTTTTAAAAAAATTGCTTTAAATGTAATTGAAAGACCAACCGTTTTTTCTGATAAATATTATAGCGGCCAGTGGTTTGTGCCTGGAGGTAAAAGTTATATTGCACGACTATTCAATGATGCAGGCGCAGATTATTTATGGAAAGAAAACCCAAATTCGGCAAGTGTAAATATGGATTTTGAGGTAGTTTATAATAAAGCTCATAATGCAGATTTTTGGAGAATAGTTGGTACATATCCAGATGGGTTTATGTACGAAAAGCTACTATCGGAAAATGCTCTATATGAACACTTCGATGCCTACAATAACCATAAAGTTATTTTTTGTGACTCAAAACAAACATCATATTTTGAAACCGGAACACTTGAACCTCATGTGCTATTAGCCGATTTAATTCATGCGTTTCATCCTGAGTTATTACCAGATTATAATCCAGTTTATTATAAACTCTACAACTAACCAACTTAGAATGACATCTAAAAAAAATACAACGATAATTTTCACACTTCTACCAGTGTTAATTGTTGTTTTGTTTTTGATAAATCTTTGGTATGGATCAGTAAATATTGGATGGTTGGATGTTTTGAATACTCTTTTTTCAAACGATGATATCAAGTCAGCATATCACATAATTATTCTTCAATATAGGTTGCCTCAGGCCATTACAGCTATATCCGTAGGTATGGGGTTAAGCATTGCCGGGCTACTACTACAAACTACCTTTAATAATCCTTTAGCTGGTCCTTCGGTACTTGGTATTAGTGCCGGAGCAAGTTTAGGAGTAGCTTTATTAGTGTTGCTGGGTGGAGTTGCAGGTTCACAAATTAGCGGAACGATCGCGCTCCTGGGCGATATGGCTATTGTGATAGCAGCATTTGGAGGCGCCTTAGCCGTATTATTGATTATAATATTTGTTTCAGGCAAAGTAGGTAATGCAGTAACTGTGTTGATAATTGGTATTATGATTGGATATCTTGTGTCGGCAATTGTTGGAACAATGCAGTTTTTTAGCAATTCTGAAGACTTGCACGCATTTATACTTTGGGGATTAGGAAGTTTCTCAAAAACCAGTATATTTCAGTCTGTGTCAATATTTTTAGTTACCATAGTATTTTTTGCAGCTATCATGATTTTTGTCAAGCCATTAAATGCTTTGTTATTGGGTCATCAGTATGCTGTTAGCTCGGGCTTTAATGTGAAATTGATGCAAACCATATTTATTTTGATTTCGGGGTTTTTAATTGCTCTTGGTACTGCATTTACAGGTCCAATAGCATTTATTGGATTAGCTGTTCCACATATTGCCAGAAGCATTTTTAAAACATCTAATCATGCTATATTGTTGCCAGCTGTTGTTCTTATTGGAGCTGCTCTTGCCTTAGGATGCAATTTTATTTCCAAACTACCAGGATATGATGCATCTCTTCCTATTAACGCTGTAACTTCCATTGTTGGTGCACCCATTGTTATTTGGGTAATAATTAAAGGAAGGAGGATGGGTAATGCTTAACATAAACGCAAATGCTAAATCACAAGCTGAAAAAAGTATAGGTTCATCAAATGTGTTATTAAAATTAGAAAAGCTAACTACAGGGTATAGATTTTCCCAAAGTAATCAATCACAATTACATAGTAACTTAAATTGTAATATTGTGGAGGGTGAATTAATAGCGATGTTAGGACCCAATGGGGCAGGAAAATCAACATTGATTAAAACACTAACTGGTATGGTGCCGGAGTTGCACGGAGATGTTCACTACAAGGGAAAAAATCTTAGGCATATGTCGAATAAGGAGGTAGCAAGAGAAGTAGCGTTGGTGCTTACCGATAAAATTGATGATAGGTATTTAACTGCTTTTGATATTGTTGGAACCGGCAGGTATCCCTATGGATCATTTATGGGAAGGCTTACAAAAACAGATAAAGAGATTATTAATAATGCTTTAACTCTAGTGGGTGCTGATGATCTTCAAAAACGGTTTTTTTATAGCCTTAGTGATGGAGAAAAGCAAAAGGTGTTGTTGGCAAGAGCCATAGCTCAGGATACTCCTTTGATATTTCTTGATGAGCCAACAGCATTTATTGATTCTCCGGGAAAAGTGGTTATAATGAATATCCTTTCTGATTTGGTTCTAAAACATAAAAAGAGCATACTCCTTACCACTCATGATACAGAATTAGCTTTAAACTATGCGAGTAAATTATGGTTATTGGGAAAGGGTGGTTTCTTTACTCAAGGTATTCCTGATAAGCTGGTAAAAGCAGGAATGATAAATAAGCTTTTTGACAGAAAAGGAGTCGTATTTAATGCGGCAACAAGAAAATTTGAATCTAATCCAGATATGCTTTAGTATGGATAGGGATTAGTATAGGAGCTACCCCCAACCCCTCCAAGGAGGGGAGTTGATGGCTGTGACTATTAGGCAGTTATTATTTTATAGAATGCAATAATGAAACATTGAATTAATTTGATATTCTCGCTAATTGCCTACTGGGAGTGGCTAGGGGTGGGTCTTGAATAATCACAGTTAAAAATCAAAAAAAGATGAAACCAAAAATCTTAAACTACATCTCGTTTTTACTTATGTTTTCATTTCTAACATCGTGTAGCCAAAAAACAAAAGTAGATTTAATAGTTAAAAATGCTAAAGTATACAATGTTAACACTGCTTTTGAAGTCAACGAGGCTTTTGCCGTTGCAGACGGAAAATTTATTGGAGTAGGAACTAATGATGAGATACTTTCAACCTTTAGCTCAGACAGTACCCTAGATGCCAACGGTAAGTATATCTATCCTGGCTTTAATGATGGGCATAGTCACTTTCTTGGATACGGCATAATGAAAACTAAGTATGCCGATTTGGTTGGAACCAACTCGTTCGATGAAGTTATTGAAAGGGTAGTTGCTCATCAAAGGGAGTATCCAAGTGAGTGGATATTGGCCAGAGGGTGGGATCAAAATGATTGGGATGATAATAGTTATCCAACCAAGGAAAAGCTTGATATCGCCTTTCCTGATAAGCCTGCTGTGTTAACTCGCATTGATGGACATGCCTTAATTGCAAATTCAGAAGCTCTAAAACAAGCAGGTGTTAATTCTAAAACTAATGTTGAAGGAGGTGAGGTGCTGATTGAAAATGGAGAGATTACAGGAGTACTCATTGATAATGCAATGCGATTAGTAAGAAATATTATTCCTGATTTTAGTCTTGAAGAAAAAGCACTGGCATTTCAAAGAGCTCAAAACGATTGTTTTGCTGTTGGGCTAACTTCAGTTACTGATGCAGGATTGGATAAGGATGAGGTATTATTAATTGATGAATTACAGAAAAAAGGATTGTTAAATATTAGAGTATATGCAATGTTAAGTCCCAATAAAGAAAACTTTGATTATTTTTTTAAAAAAGGGCCAATACAAAATAATAAACTCACAGTTAGTTCTGTTAAACTATATATTGATGGTGCACTAGGCTCACGAGGGGCTTTATTGTTGGAGCCTTATTCAGATGCTCCTCACACTCATGGATTACAACTTAGTCCTCTGTCGTATTTTGATAGTATTTGTAACATGGCATATAACGCAGGATTCCAAATAAATACGCACGCAATTGGTGATTCCGGAAATCGAATAATGTTGCTTTCATATGCTAAATATTTAAAGAAAAAAAATGATAGGCGCTGGCGTATTGAACATGCTCAGGTAGTAAGCCCAGAGGATATAAAATTTTTCTCAGAATATTCAATAATACCTTCAGTTCAATCAACACATTGTACTTCGGATATGTATTGGGCCGATGAACGACTCGGACCTGAAAGAATAAAAACTGCGTATGCCTACCAAGATTTATTGAAACAAAATGGTTGGCTGATTAATGGAACCGACTTCCCGATTGAGGGGATTAGTCCTCTTCATACATTCTATGCTGCAGTTGCGCGTAAAGATTTAAACAATTGGCCGGATGGTGGCTTTCAAACGGAAAATGCTTTGAGTAGGGAAGATGCTTTACGGTCAATTACAATTTGGCCAGCCAAAGGAAGTTTTGATGAAAACATTAAAGGTAGTATTGAAGTTGGTAAGGTTGCTGATTTTGTGATCCTTGGAGATGACTTACTCACGATTCCTGAACTTGGTATTCCAAGCATAGTAGTTATTTCAACTTATGTTGATGGTGTTAAGAGGAACTAATTGACTTTATATTCAATAGGTTCCACATGAATGGTAATTTCCAAATTTGGCAGTTTCTTTTTGAGTTTTTCTTCAATGCTATCGCAAAAATCGTGTGACTCTTTTACAGTCATATTGCCTGGAACTTCAAGATGAAAATCCAACTCTCTATTTGATCCGGCCTTGCGGGTGCGTAACATATGGAAATTCATTTCTTTGGTTTTGAATTCCTCTATTGTATTCACAATTAGTTTTACTTCTTCTTCCGGGAGAGCATTGTCGATTAGTGGTTTAAATGCTTCCACAAGAATTTCAAAAGCTTCTTTTAGTATAAATGCTGCCACAACAATAGCTGCTATTGGATCCAGAAAATGCCATCCTGTAAAGTAAATAACAGCTAAACTTATTCCAATCCCTAAAGATGTATAAACATGAACGCTTAAATGAAGAGCATCAGCTTTTAAGGCAATAGAATCTGTTTCTTTAGCAATGCGATACAAATGTCTACTTACAAATAAATCAATTACAGCCGAAATAACCATTACAATAAATCCTAATGCTAATCCATCATGATCAATTATATGTTCAGATGTAAGACGCTGTATAGCATGGTAAATAATCCACCCCGATGCCACAAATATTAGTAGTGCTTCAACAACTCCTGAAATATTTTCGTATTTGCCATGTCCGTATGGATGCCTTTCGTCAGGAGGTGAATCAGCAATCCTTACAGAAAAGTAAGCCATTATTGCTGCCAGAAAATCAATAAACGTATGTATAGCTTCCGAAATAATACTAACCGAACCACTGATTAGTCCAACAGCTAGATTCATTACAATTAGAAATGCGTTTGAAAATACGGAAAGTCGTGCAGCTTTTGCTTTTTTATTGCTCATAATGATTATAAAAATATCAGTTTGTAAATATAGTAGATTTACAAATATTGTAAATTGCAGCTGAATAATATATTTGGTAATATGACAAAAGTTAAAACTAGCAATGGTGGACTGTACTACAAGGAATACGGTAATGGATTACCACTCATCCTTATTGCCGGATTGGGATCGGACTCAGTTAGTTGGCTGCCTGTTATTATTAATTTATCGAAAAATTTCAGGGTAATTACTTTCGACAATAGGGGAGTTGGACGTTCATCACTTGATAATTCAAATATCACAATTGAAGATATGGCAGATGATTGTGTTGAATTAATTAATCATCTCGGGTTACCATCTGTTAATTTACTTGGACATTCAATGGGAGGAATGATTGCCATGAATATTGCAATTAGATATCCTGAACTGGTTGATAAACTAATTCTGGCAGCAACAACGCCAGTAATAAGTAATCGAAATATACATTTGCTCAATGATTGGGTGTTATTCCTTAAATCAAGAATGGATAAACACCTTTGGTTTAAAAATATGTTCTATTGGATATTTTCTCCCAAATTTTTTGAAGATGAGATGCTATTTAATCAAGCTGTTACAATGGCAGTAAATTACCGATATCCGCAATCAGATATTTCGTTCGAAAATCAGGTTAAAGCAATAATTGCGTTTAATTGTTTACCTAGTATTAATGAGATAAAAACAAACACTTTAGTAATTAATGGTGAGCAGGATATATTGTTTCCATCAATCGAAACTAAAGATGGGTTTGCTGATATCCAAAATTGTAATACCAAGATAATTTCAAATGCTGCTCATTCAATTCATATGGATAATCCTGTTGATTTTATTGAAACGGTAGTCGATTTTTTGCATGAGTGACAAGGCCCACACCTCATTCGGATTTACAATCTTCCTAGAACCCATAGCTCTTTCGGATTTGTAATCCGAAAGTAAAGGAAAGTGGATTTATAATCCACAATTAAATCAGTAAGACTTTAATTTTGAGAAACAAAATTATTTAGTCGAACTGATCCTGAGCGTAGTGAAGGATCTCTTGGGTCATATTCCCCGCCCCTTGGGGCGAATTAAAAAAGAATTCCTTCGCTGATACCTCGTCTGCTTGCAGCGAGGTAGTTCATTTTACGAACTGGCTGATCAATGGTCAAAATTAGCCGACACATCTCTAATCTGTTAATTTATAACATTTGATTTTTCTCTTTCTCAAAAAGTCTAAATAAAGAGTACTTTTGCATTCCCAAATTTAAAAGGAGATTTTAATGCAGAATATTAGAAATATAGCAATAATTGCCCACGTTGACCACGGTAAAACAACACTGGTTGACAGAATGTTACATCAGGTTAAGCTTTTTAGAGATAATGAAGAAGTAGGTGATTTAATTTTGGATAGTAATGACCTTGAACGCGAACGTGGAATCACGATACTATCAAAAAATGTATCCGTAAGATATAAAGAGGTAAAAATAAATATCATCGATACTCCTGGTCACTCGGATTTTGGTGGTGAAGTTGAGCGTGTATTAAACATGGCGGATGGTGTAATTTTGCTTGTTGATGCATTTGAAGGACCAATGCCTCAAACAAGATTTGTATTACAAAAAGCTATCGATCTTGGCCTAAAACCAATTGTAGTTATTAATAAAGTTGATAAGCCAAACTGTCGTCCTGATGAGGTTTATGAAGCTGTTTTTGATTTGATGTTCAACCTTGGTGCAACAGAAGATCAACTTGATTTTCCGGTTGTTTACGGATCTTCCAAAGAAGGATGGATGGCAGCGGACTGGAATGAACCAACTGACAATGTTGTGTATTTGCTTGACCAAATCATCGAGCATATTCCTCCTGCCGAATTTAAAGAAGGAACTCCTCAAATGCAGATTACATCTATGGATTATTCCTCATATGTTGGAAGAATAGCTGTTGGTAAATTGGAGCGTGGTACTTTAAAGATGGGAATGGCTGTTTCACTAGTAAAACGTGATGGAACAATATTAAAGCAAAAAATAAAGGAGCTTTATACTTTTGAAGGTCTTGGAAAAGAAAAACGGAAAGAGGAGGTTAATGCAGGAGATATTGTTGCATTAATGGGACTCGAAGATTTTGAAATTGGGGATACAGTTGCTGATATACTCGAACCTGAAGGCATGCCAGCCATTAAGATTGATGAGCCTACAATGAGTATGCTATTTACAATCAATAACTCGCCATTTTTTGGTAAAGAAGGAAAGTATGTAACATCTAGGCATTTACGTGATAGGCTATTTCATGAAATAGAAAAAAATCTTGCACTAAAAGTTGAAGAAACACTCTCATCCGATTCATATCAGGTATTTGGAAGAGGGATTCTTCATTTATCCATACTAGTGGAAACCATGCGACGTGAGGGATATGAGTTCCAATTGGGTCAGCCAAAGGTTATTATTAAAGACATTGATGGTGTTAAACATGAACCTATAGAAACTCTAACCGTAATGGTTCCTGAAGATTTCTCGGGAAAAGTAATCGACATAGTAACACTTCGAAAAGGCGAGTTCCTAAATATGGAGCCTAAAAACGATAGAATGATGTTGGAATTCAAGATACCATCAAGGGGTATTATAGGTTTACGTAACACTATACTTACAGGAACCGAAGGTGAGGCTATCATAGCCCATAGATTTGAAAGTTTCGAACCTTGGAAAGGCGAAATCAAAACACGTAATAACGGCGCACTAATTTCAATGGAAACAGGAATAGCTATTCCTTTTGCAATTTTTAAACTTATTGATAGAGGCAGATTTTATATTAATACTAATGTGGAAGTATATGCAGGACAAGTAATTGGTGAAAATAATCGCGCAGGTGATTTAGTAGTGAACGTTAATAAAACCAAGAAACTTTCCAATATGCGCTCATCGGGATCTGATGATAAAGTTTTGATTCCACCTCCAATTAAGTTTTCACTTGAGGAGTATATGGAAATTATTAGGAATGATGAGTATCTAGAAATTACTCCACGTATGCTAAGGTTGAGAAAAATATTGCTCAATGAGCACGATAGAAAACGACAGGCTAGGGTTTAATTGACGGGTATAAGGGTTATAAGGTATAAGGTATAGGGCGTGATTCTTGATACAGGTACTTTGGCTAGGTGTATGATAATTGGTAAATTTGCAAGACGTATTTATTATTTGATGATGAATTACGAAAAATATAAGCCTATCTTCCAGTAATACATTAATTAAAATATCATGAAAAAATTTATAACTTTAATCTCGATCATTACTGTAATGTTCACTTCCTGCGATATATTAGAGCAAATGAATGAAGTTAAACAATTTGCAAATTGTGATTTTTCAGTTAAGAGTGTTCAGATAAACAAACTGGGAGGATTCGATTTTTCTAGCTACAAAAGTATTAGAGATATTGGTTTTACTCAATTGATATCACTTGGACAACAGTTAGTTTCTGGTAATCTTCCAGCAAATTTATCAGTAGAAATACTTGCAAAAAATAATAAATCTTCTAAGGCTGCAATATCAGGATTGGATTGGCAGCTAACTATGAAAAATGAGAACTATGGGAATGGAAAATTGAACCAATATGTTGAAGTTCTACCAGGTCAATCAACAGATTTTACAGTTAATGTTAGTTTCGATTTGCATAAGCTATTGGTTTCTGAAAATCTTCAAGCCATTCTTGATTTGGTAATGGATATGGATAACAAGGAAAAGCTGCAAAAGTTGGATATTATGCTAAAGGTTAAACCTTATTATAAATCTGGGAATACCATTAGAGAATATCCCGGGTATTTAACTATAAGGCCTTAAGTATTTATTTAGTATATTATGGGTTTAACACATCTGTTTCGTTCCTTTTCGATAAAGCAAGATGAAATATTATATCAGCAGAATAAATTCCTTACATCCAAATCAACTAGAAGTATGAATTTGGTAGGTTAGATTAAACGTATATATATAATAAATAAAAAGAGGTTGGCGTACTACTACGACAACCTCTTTTGGTTTTGAATTTATAACTGATTGGTTAATAGCTATTCTTGCTCTGGTACCAATAGTTTCTTATCAAGTTTTGATGGAGTGAAAATACCAATTACTCCAAATAACCCAACACTCATTACAATATTAAAAAAGAATGCAAGGAATGCCAGTAGTAAGAGTGCTCCACTTATTCCAGCTAAAATCATGTATAGATTAAATTCACCATTGAAGTAAATTGTACGTCTTAGCATGCCTTCTAATCCAGCCATACCCATAAAAGCACCCATGCCAATACCTCCAAATAGATGCGCCCAGAAATGGAAGTTAGCAAGTTTTTGACTATAAAGTTTTGCACCGTTTGTAGCTATAGGAAATAGCAAGTAAATAGCAGAGTAGAGAGTCATAGTTAATCCCACAAGAATTGCTACGTGTACATGTGGCCCTATAATCCATTGTGTATTATGCAGAATGCGATTTAGTCCGATGTCAGCTTGCATTATACCTGCAGGAACAGCAAGTGCAAATCCGAGAAGTCCTCCTAGTAAGAACTTAAGTTCATTGGTCATTTTTAATGGGCGAGCACTCCAAAGAGTAACAAGTACAACAAAAAATGCCAATCCCTGGGTAATAAGTTCGAAAGCTGTTACCATTTCACCCGAAACAATTTTAAGGAATGCTGGTTGTGCCTGATCCGATAATAAATGATGCGACCAAACTGTCCATGAAACAATAAGCTCAACTAATAGTGCGGCTCTTGCAATGTTTCCCATAAAAATCTTTTTACCGGTAATCATCATAGTAATGAGATACCAGGTACCTGCAACAAAAATAAGTACTAGTCCATCAGCCACAAGGTCAAGTCCCCACCAAAACCAATTTTTGTAAAGTAGAGCATCCACAGCAGTTTCTTTTAGGCTGAATCCCATTAAATGAGAAACCATATAAACAAGTATTAGTACACCTGTAAACAATATTATTCCAGCGTTTAGAGCCACGTCAACAGTCCCGCGTGCTACAGCTGCTACAGGTAAAGGAACAAGGTGCTCTTTTTGTTTTTCTTTTTTAAAGAACAAGTTTCTAAGGCCGCTATAGCCAAGAGCGGAGGCCATTAATGCTCCTGATTGTTTTTTAGATCCTTCGGGCGTATAACCGATTGTCATGAAAATATTAATAACAAAAAATATCGAACCAAGCATTACAAGGGCAATTCCTAGTATAAAAAATGTTCCACCAAGCGGGCTAAATTGACTGAAATCGGCGGGGAGTGGCCAGTATAATGTGTATAATGGAGCATAGTGTGAGATAAATCCAGCGAGCCAGAATGTTAATGTGCCAATGGCAATAAGCCAAAATGTCCAGCAACCAAGTTTATAACTCCAAAGTGGCTTTTTCATTAAAAAAGGAACAACAAACAAAAATGCTCCAAAAACTATCGAATAAGTTGATCCAAATATTCCCACTAGTGGGTGCGCTGTTAATATAGCAAAGTACTGATAATCAGCAATAGCTGTAATGGGTTCAATTTGATAAATTCGCATTATCATACCCTCAATAACGGCAAAACCGTAATATATCAAACCTACTACAACAAACTTTAAAAGAAGCTTTTGCATAGGTGTTAAACTAGCTGGCTTAAACAAACCCTGCTCTCCGTTTAAAAATGTATCTTTAAAATTCATATCATGAATATTTTAATTTTTAATAATTTTGAAATAATTGAATGCTCAATTTGTTACTTCCACAACATCAAGCAAAATCATTTGTGCACCCTTGGGGCCAGAATATTCCGTTGAGCGAATAGTATATATCCCCGGTTGTTGAAACTCCCACATAATATCATTTCTATGTCCTGGAACAACCTGCATTTGGAATAGCATGGAGTTGTCTTTTCTAAATAAGCCAAAACCATATGTTAAATCATTTGATGTAACATCAAAAAGTACTTTATCACCCACTTTAATGTGTAACTTAGCGGCAGGGAGAGTAAACTCATGATTTTCAACGCTGATGTTAAAAACCTTATCAGCTTGAATATCACTACGATTAAGATCAATAGCAGTCCATGGAATTGTATTGTAGGTTACAATATGAAGCGATACGCCTAATACCGTAAGAAATCCTACAAAAGTATAGAAGATTGCTGGCTTTACTAAGCCTCCTTTACCTGGTTTTGTGACATTGTAGCCAAACCAACCAATTAACAGAATCATTACAATTGCATAAGATGAATAAGCAATTGTTTGTCCCCATAGGACAATTTGTGTATCAACCATAATTATTTGATTTTAGTTAAACTTATATTATTAATTGTGTGGCCATGTGGACCATTATTTTTTAATTCAGCTAGATTTGTAGTGGATAATACGGTATTTATTTCCTCTCTTACTTTTGCCCACTTATCATGAAATGAGCATTTATCAATCATTGCGCAATCAGAAAATCCAAAAAAACACTTATTTGATAGTTGCTTGTCATCAGTAGCTTTAATTATATCTATGAGAGATATTTCGTTTAGTCGTTTTGCAATTCTATACCCACCATATTTACCCTGGATGCTGGTTATTAAATCACTTTTTGATAAAA
>JABMPH010000045.1 GCA_013203805.1 Bacteroidota bacterium
AGGCTACATTAACCAAAGTATATCCTAATCCTGCACAGAATATGGTAACAGTAAGTTCAAGTGTTTCAATGACACAATTAACTGTAACCAACTATGTAGGTCAAGTGGTTTATACAAGCAAAGTAAACGCAACCAGTGTTGAGTTAAACACTAGCTCATATCAGGCAGGCGTATACCTGGTTAAGATAGACACTGACAACGGAGTAGTTACCAAGCGCGTAATTATCAGCAGATAGTTATAACCGTGAGGTAGTTATATACTGACACAATTTTAAAGGGAGCTTCATCTTATGATGAGGCTCCTTTTTTTTGGATGATTACTATCCAGAATAATACTATTTTTGGCTTCATTTTGTAAATATGATATCGATAGTAAATATCAAGAAAGAATTTAGTGGATTGCCATTGTTTGAAGAGGTAACATTTAATGTAAACCCCAAGGACAGGATTGGTCTTGCAGGAGTTAATGGAGCTGGTAAATCTACATTGTTAAAAATAATATCTGGTGAGATGGAACCAGACAATGGAAGAATTGTTTTTCCACCTGATGTAAGCATAGGATATTTGCCACAGGAAAAATCGATTTCATCAAAGCTTACTGTGTTTGAAGAAGCTATGCAAGTTTTCAAATTTTTGGCTGATTATAAAAGCGAGATTGCTGACATTCATACAATACTTGAAAGCAGTGATACTTATAGTGATAAGAAATACTCTTCATATATTGAGAGGTTAGAATTTTTAGAGGCTTCTTTAGCCATATACTCACCCGAACAGCTAACCGGTGAAGCGGAGAGATATTTGATGGGTTTAGGGTTTAAACGTAATGACTTATTCAGACCGATGTTTGAGTTTAGTCAGGGATGGCAAATGCGTGTAGAAATTGCAAAGTTGCTATTATTAAAACCAACCTTATTGCTTCTTGATGAGCCTACAAATCATTTGGATATTGAGTCGATAGAATGGGTAGAAGATTTCCTTAAATCCTATCCCGGATCTGTAATGCTAGTATCTCACGACCGTTCACTCCTGGATAATATTACCAACAGAACAGTTGAGATCAGTAATGGAAAAATGTACGATTATAAAGCTGCTTATTCTGATTATATTGTAATGCGCGAAGAGCGTGAGTCGCATTTGAAGGCCACATATAATAATCAGCAACGGGAAATAAATGAAGTAGAACATTTCATTGAAAGGTTTAGATATAAAGCTTCAAAAGCTAAGCAGGTTCAGTCCAGAGTTAAAAAGCTGGAACGAATGGATGTAATCGAATTGGATAATGTTGATAAAAGTGCAATTCATTTTTCATTTCCACCTGCTCCTCATAGTGGAAAAGTAACTATTGATGGTAAGAATATTTCCAAAAAATATGATGATAATTTAATCCTCGACAGAATAGATTTTGAAATATTAAAGGGTGAAAAGATTGCATTTCTTGGTCGTAACGGCGAAGGAAAGTCAACTTTGGCCAAAATTATTACCAATGTAATTGATTATACAGGTGATTTAAAGCTGGGGCACCAAGTAGATGTTGCATATTTTGCCCAGGATCAGGGTGATATGCTTGATCCCGAATTAACTGTTTTTGAAACCGTTGATAATGTAGCTGTAGGTGATATCCGTAAAAAAATTAACTCCATACTTGGGGCTTTTTTATTTCAGGGTGATGATGTAAACAAAAAAGTTAAGGTTCTGTCGGGAGGTGAAAAATCAAGACTTTCGCTTGCATTGTTGTTATTGCAACCCAGTAATTTGCTAATTATGGATGAGCCTACAAATCATCTCGATTTGCGCTCGAAGGATATTCTTAAAAGCGCTTTATTGCAATATGAGGGAACACTTGTAATTGTTTCTCATGATAGGGATTTCTTGCAAGGTTTAACTGACAGATTGTACGAATTTCGCAATAGAGGAATTAAGGAATTTAGAGGAGATATTGAACTTTTTCTTAAAAAGCGTAAATTAGAGTCACTTAAAGATCTTGAAGAAAACAGGCAATCCATTAGTAAAACAAAGTCGGGTGAAAGTGATAGTAAAACTAAATGGGAAAACAAGAAGGAATTTGATAAGAAGGTAAGAAAGCTGAAGAGTGAAATCGTTACAATTGAAAAGTCGATTAATCAGTATGAAAAATTGCTTAATTCAATTAACGAGAAATTATCCACCCCTGTAGATTACGAAGAAGAGATTAAATCGGGAGAACTCTATAAGAAACACGATAAAGTTAACTCTGATATAGCTAATGCATATAATAATTGGGACAAAAAGCAGCAGCAACTTGATGATTTTGAAAACAGCTGATTGAATATCTGGTTTCAGAAAACCGACTACTTATTTCTGTCGATCATTTTTATTGCCACATCCTTAAGATATTGCTTTTTTTCAGGTGCTAAATCAAGCATTTCTAAACATTCCATTCCGGCAGCAAAATATTTATCAATTTCCAAATTTGCTGCAATATCAACTTTAAATTTAGTAAAAATATCTTTTGTCGATGTTATCTTTATATCAGGATCAATATCCTTAGAATCATAAAGTGCTAACAACTCCCTCTTACTTTCATCATTGGCAATTTCCAAAGCTTTGATAAAAAGGAAGGTTTTTTTATTGCTAATAATATCGCCCCCGGTTTTTTTTCCAAATATGCCTTCATTTCCATAGGTGTCGAGTAAATCATCTTTGAGCTGAAACCCAAGTCCAATATTTACTCCAAAATCATATAGCAAATTGGCTTCTGTTATTGACGAGCCTCCAATTAATGCACCAATCTTCAAAGCAGCTCCAAATAGGACTCCCGTTTTTAGGCGGATCATATTAATATATTGCTGAACGGTTACATTATTTGAAGTTTCATAATTAAGATCAAATTGCTGGCCTTCACATACTTCAATAGCTGTTTCGTTAAAAACACTGAGTGTGTCATGAAGAATATCTTTGTCGGCTTGTTGTGCGTATTGATATGCTAGAGCAAATAAAGTATCTCCCGAAAGAATAGCAATATTTGAGTTCCATTTTTTAAATACCGTTTCCTTACCTCTCCTGATGGGGGCATTATCCATTATGTCGTCGTGAATAAGGGTAAAGTTGTGAAAAAGCTCAATAGCAATGGCCTGAGGTAAAGCCTTTTTGTAATCACCGCAAAATAATTCACAACCCATTAATGTTGTAACTGGCCTAATTCGTTTACCACCAAAGCTAAGGGTATATTTTATGGGGCTGTAGAGCTCTAGTGGCTCAGTTTTATATTTAATGGTTTTTAGCTGTTCTTCAAAATATTCTATCAGCTGCTCGTAATTCTTCATAAAAACTGTAATAATTTTACTTAATCAAGAAGATCGAGTAAGTACTTACCGTAACCACTTTTAACAAGTGGTTCAGCAACTTTTCTCAATTGGTTTGCATCAATAAATCCTTTTTTGTAGGCGATTTCTTCGATACAACTTATTTTTAATCCCTGACGATCCTGAACCACCTCAACAAATTGTGAGGCTTGAGTTAATGAAGTAAATGTACCAGTATCAAGCCATGCAGTACCTCTACTAAATACTCCCACCTTTAGTTTGCCTTCATTTAGATAATGCTTATTTACGTCAGTTATTTCGTACTCACCTCTGGGGCTTGGTTTAAGATTTTTAGCCACCTCAACAACTGAATTATCATAAAAATATAAACCGGGTACAGCGTAATGTGATTTAGGTTTCGTTGGTTTTTCCTCAATTGACAATGCATTAAAATTCTCATCAAATTCAACAACGCCATATCTTTCAGGATCATGAACATGATAGGCAAATACCATTCCTCCTACCGGGTTGCTGCACGAAGCAAGAATATTTTGCAACCCACTACCATAAAAAATATTGTCGCCTAATACCAAGGCTACTTTATCATTGCCAATAAACTTTTCGCCAATTACAAATGCCTGAGCTAGTCCGTTTGGAATTTCTTGAGCAGCATATTCTATCTTACAACCTATTTGAGATCCATCACCAAGGAGTAACTCAAAATTTGGTAAGTCGTGAGGTGTTGAAATAATCAATATTTCTCTTATTCCTGCCATCATTAAAACTGATAAAGGATAGTAAATCATCGGTTTATCATATATGGGCATTAGCTGTTTACTAACTGCAATTGTAAGTGGGTGTAATCTTGTACCTGATCCTCCTGCAAGTATAATTCCTTTCATAACTCAGTGTTTTATTATTTTTTTAGGTTTCAATTCTTTTATAATAAGTTTGTCAAGTTCAATATCCTCCTCCTCATCAAATACTTCTAGATATGGTTCCCTAAACGACTTTGTAATTATCCGTTTATCAAGTGTAAGTAATAATGATGGAAGAACAAATAAGTTGGAAAGCAAAGCAATAACCAGTGTAAATGAAACCAAATATCCTAATGCTTCGGTACCTCCAAATGAGGAAAGCGTGAAAATGTAAAACCCGAAAAATAGAACAATTGCTGAATAAACCATACTATATCCGGTTTCGATTAAAGCAGCAAGAACAGCAGGTCTGATTTTCCAATTATTGTGCCTTAGCTGTAAACGATATCTACTTAAAAAGTGGATTGTATTATCTACACTTATACCTAAAGCAATGCTAAATATTAATATTGTTGATGGCTTAATTGGGATATCAAAAAACCCCATCATGCCGGCAGTAAGAATCTGAGGAATAATATTTGGAATCAATGAAATTAGGATCATTCGAAGTGATGAAAAAATCAGAGCCATCAATAAAGTAATTATTAAGACAGCCAGCATTAAACTCATAAACAGATTTTTAACCAGGTAGTTAGTTCCCTTTAAAAATACTACACTTGTTCCGGTTAAGCTTACATCATATTTATCTGGATTAAAAATGGAATCTATTTTGGGTTCAATATCAGTTAGTATTCTATTAATGTCATTAGTTCCAATATTAGCCATTTGTACTGATACTCTGGTGGTTTGGTAATTTGAATCAACAAAAGCATTTAATATTCCTTTCTTACTATTTCCCATATCCGGAACATATGATAGAATAAAATTTTTCTCCTGATTATTAGGTAGGGAATACATCTTTTCGTTTCCTCTGTAAAAGGCCTGTTTAGCCGATTTTACAACTTCCACCACCGATAGTGGTTTTGCAAATTCAGGATAGGTAGCTAAGGTATCTTGTAATTGTTCAATTTTTTTTAGAGTGGATAAATTTAGAATACCATTTTTTTTGTGAGTGTTGATGGTTATCTCTAAAGGCATAACACCTTTGAAGTTTTTCTCAAGGAAAATCATATCCTTATACAATTTCTCCTTCTTCGAAATATCATCAACAATGTTACCAGTAGTTTTTAAAAGCGTAATTCCAAAAATGGCCGTAACAAACGCAATCGAAGTTACAATATATATAACTGTTCTTCGTGTTAATATAATGTTGGTTACACCCGTTACTATTTTACTAATAATACCTTTGTCAAGATGCTGGAGATGCTTGGATTTAGGTACCGGAAAATAGCTAAATAGGATGGGCAGGATAAATAATGATAGTAAGTAGGTAACAAGAATATTTACCGATGCAATAATTCCAAACTCAACTAATAACTCATTACTTGTAATAATAAATGCAGCAAATCCTGCTGCGGTGGTCGCATTAGTTAACAAGTTTGCATTTCCGATTCGGGATATCATCCTCGACAGAGCCTTAACTTTGTTGCCGTGAAGCCTGTATTCGTTTAAATATTTGTTCAGTAAAAATATTGAGTTTTCAACACCAATAACAATAAGTAAGGGGGGAAGTATTCCTGTTAGTATTGTTATTTGATATCCAAACAGTACAATTGTGCCAAGTACCCATATTACCGCAATAATTACAACAAGCATCGCAAAAAGAACCGCCCTTCCTGATCGGAAAAGGATAAATAGTAATATGGATGTAATTACCAGCGATAAAAGTACAAACAGTAATAGCTCATTCTGTATTTTTTTTGATGTTACAGTTCTAATATATGGCAGTCCCGAATATTTGATGTCAATATCATACTTAACTCCAAACTTATCAATGGTTTCCTTAATTTCATTTACAAGGCCAACCCTTGCTTTCGAATTGAGCACTTCTTTGTCAAGGGTGATCATCATCAAATTAACATCTGTTTCCTTATTGAAAAGTCGGCCATCGTAAAATGGCAGGCTATAAATGATCTGTTTTATCGAGTCAAGCTCATGCTGCGATTTTAATCTATTGGAAACTATGGGTAAGAATTGAAATTTCTTTAAACTATCGTTTCTAACTAAATTATAGAGTCGTGATACACTTACTACTTCCTGGATACCAACTATTTCAAGTACTTCATTACTTAGGTCGTACCAGCTATTAAAGTGATCTAATGAATATAAATCAGTATCTTGAATTGCAACAAAAATTACATTTCCGTCGAGTCCAAATTGCTTTTTGAAATTTTCGTATTCAATGTTTATAGGGTCGGAGGAGGGTAACATCCGTGCCATTTCGTACGACATTTTAATATTCGATCCTAAATAACCCATAAATATGGTTAATATCCCAATTGTGATTAGAATAAATAACCTATTTCTTAAAATGAACCTAACAAGAAATTGCCACATGAAATTTAAATTCTCAATATTACCACTAAAATATAACAATTAAATTAATCGCAATTTCACAAAACATTATGATGTAAAATAAGCTTTGTATTTTTGCGTAACATTGTTATTTGCATATCTAATTTTTGCAAATGTAAGTTTTGTTTTTATTATGAAAAAAGGAAAGGTACTTTTTGTTGATACTACACACAACGAACTTGTTTTACTTCTTGAAAAACAAGGATTTCAGTGTGATTATTTTAAAGACTTTGGCAGATCGGAGTTTTTGGATATTGCTCATAATTATACTGGAATTATAATAAGGAGTAAAATCAAGTTGGATTCTGAATTTTTAACAAAGTGTACAAACCTGAAGTTTATTGGAAGAGTAGGGGCAGGCATGGAAAATATTGACTCAAATTTCGCTGCGAAACTTGGCATAACATGCTTAAATGCTCCCGAAGGAAATCGAGACGCTGTAGCCGAACAGGCAATTGCTATGTTGCTCTCTTTATTTAATAATTTGTTAATAGCAGATAGTCAGGTTCGTGATGGTAAGTGGATACGGGAAGGAAATCGAGGTGTTGAACTAGGTGGAAAAACTGTTGGGATTATAGGTTATGGAAATACAGGGATGGCTTTTGCCAGAAAACTTAGCGGTTTTAATGTTGATGTGATTGCATACGATAAATACAAAAATAATTTTTCGGATGAGTTTGTAACCGAATCATCAATGAAGGAGTTGTTTGAGAAATGTGATATAGTTAGCTTGCACGTGCCATTAACTGAAGAAACAAAATATCTGGTTAATAATGAATTCATTGAGAGTTTCAAAGAATCAATTTACATCGTAAATACTTCTCGAGGTAAAGTGCTTAGTACTAGTGATCTTGTAAATAATCTTAAAAATGGAAAAGTTTTGGGTGCATGTCTTGATGTGCTGGAATATGAGGGATTATCATTTGAAAATGTTGAGTTGCCAGAGGATTTTTACCAACTTGTTTCATTGAAAAATGTGATTCTTTCCCCCCATATTGCTGGTTGGACCCATGAGTCCAATTATAAAATGGCTGTAACAATTGCCAATAAGGTTAAGCTACTAAACTTATAACCCTAATATCAATATCCTGACTTCAGTGTAAGATTTATACACAGCATTAGAATTTTTTTCAATTTCTACTGTAACTATTTAATTAACTCTTCCGTCATACAATCAAAATCAATAAATAAAACTATTATGAAAAAAATTGGATTAGTTATATTAACAATAATACTAGCAATAGTAATTACCATTCCGGTAACTGCTCAAATTCGTGGAAACGGAGAATTGTCAAAAAAAATGCACATTGTTGATGAGTTTGATGCACTTATTGTAAGCGGCGCAAGAGATATTATTCTTTCGCAGGGAGATGACTTCACAGTTGAAGTAGAAACAGATGCAAATATACAGGAGTATATAACCCTTGAGGTAAAAAATAACACTTTGTATTTTGGTTTTAGCAATAATAAAATTAAAAAGTATAAGGAGCTTAAGTTTTATGTTACAGCTCCTGCATATGTTAGTATCAAATCTTCAGGAGCTTCCGATGTTAGTTCAACAGGAGTTTTGTCAGGCGACAACCTTAAATTATTTGTAAGTGGTGCATCTGATGTAAACCTCAATGTAAATTACAAAAATATAATTACCGAATTATCCGGAGCATCTGATGTAACATTATCAGGTTCCACTATATCAAGCGTTGTTGAAAGTAGTGGAGCATCCGAATTTCACGGAAAAGATCTTCAAACAACCTCATCAGTGGTTAAAGCCTCGGGTGCCAGCTCATGTTTTGTTAATGCCAAGGCAAATCTAACCTATGAGGTTTCGGGAGCGTCTGATGTTAGATATGCTACAAAACCAGAAACTGTTGTCATTAAAAAGGGTCATGATGCTGAAAAGGTAATTATTAGTTCAAGCACCCCCGTTGTAACACACTATTACCAAGATGATACAACAAAAGTGAAGGTTGGATCGATTAAGGTTGAAGTTATTGATGGTGACACAACATATATCACTGTTGGAAGGCATACATTATCGGTTTCAGATGATGGTGATGTAAAATGGGAAAAGTGTAAGGATAAGAGATTTAATGGTAATTGGGGAGGTGTTGATATTGGTTTAAACGGATATTTAACACCTGATTTTAATATGAGTTTCGACAAAGCTGATGACTATTTATCCCTAAGAATGGAGAAATCAATCAACCTTAATCTAAATATTTATGAGCAGAATATTGCTTTAAATAAAGCTAAAAATATTGGTCTTATAACAGGTATTGGTCTTTCATGGAACAACTATAAATTTAGCAAATCAACATACCTAACACCCGATAGCTCAGCAATTGCAGGATATTATATGGATGGTGTTTCTGTAAGGAAAACAAAACTTACAGCCATGTATATTACAGTACCACTATTTTTCGAGATTCAATCGAAAAACGAGCGACGTGTGCATCAATTTCATTTTGCAGTTGGTGGATTAGTAAGTGCAAGGGTAAGTACACATACCAAAGTGTATTTTAATGAAGCTAATAAGAACTATGACTTACTTGATCCCAACACTGGAAATGTTGTTGCTGCTGGAGTAACACCAACAGGAGGATCTAGAAATATAGTTAAAGATTTTAATAGCTTCCATCTGGCTCCATTTAAGTTTGATACCTCTGTAAGATTTGGGTATGGAATAATTACTTTATATGCTACATATTCCTTAAACACAATGTTTCAGAAAAATCGCGGACCGGAACTATATCCCTTTTCTGCCGGAATATCTTTGGTTGGCTGGTAGAGTTTTAATTTGGTTAATTATATCAATATGTGCTCTGTGACGATAGTTGCAGGGCACTTTTTTTTTTACAATAAATTATCAAGCTGTTGTTTCTCTACGAATGGATTTTCTTAGATTTGCCATAATTATATGCTATGCATAGTTATTGTTTGATTCACTAAATATTTAATAAGATGTCAGGACATAGTAAATGGTCAACCATAAAGAGGAAAAAGGGTGCTATTGATGCGAAAAGGTCTAAAATATTTTCAAAAATTATAAAGGAAATAACAGTTGCTGTTAATGAAGGTGGTGGCGATCCTGATGCAAATCCCCGACTAAGGCTGGCTATTTCAAATGCCAAGGGTCAAAGTATGCCCAAAGACAATATTGAAAGAGCAATTAGTAAAGGTAAAGACAAAGATACTGCCTCATTTACTGAACCTACATTTGAAGGTTACTTACCAAATGGAATTGCGGTTTTTATTGAATGTACTACTGATAATAATCAACGAACAGTTGCAAATGTTAGGGCAATTTTTAACAAAAACGGAGGAAGCTTAGGAACAAATGGATCCCTTAGTTTTATGTTTGAGCGAAAAGGAGTATTTATAGTTCCCGTAGGCGACATTGATCAGGATGAGTTTGAAATGGAACTAATTGATGCCGGAGCTGAAGAGATGGAATTGGCAGATGATGGTTTCTTTCACATTACAACATCCCTTGAAGATTTTGGAGCTATGCAAAAAAAACTGGAAGAATTGAAGATTGAGCCCGAATCGGCTGAACTAAGGAGAAACCCAACCGATACAAAAGTTCTTGATATAGAGGATGCACTTAGGATTATGAAAACTATAGATTTATTTGAAGATGATGATGACGTTCAAAATGTATTCCATAATCTTGAATTTACTGATGACTTAATGGATGCCATGTAGAGCAAGCAATGTTAATGTGTTATATGCTATGAGTTAACGGAAATCAAACTCATAGCATATAACAATTAGCGGTTACACATTATCCTATCAATAATTACCTATTAGCCAATTACCCAACATCCAACATCCTTCTTTATTTGTAATCCTTCTAAATTTTATAATAGGATAACTTTATTTCTTTTTGGAATTATGATGGCAATACTTATTAAGTAATTGATATAGTTGTACATATAACAAGGTGGTTTTTTTTGCTGTTAATTAGTAAACTGCAAACAGGTTTATATCGTGATAATTTGAAATACCAAACCTATAATGTGGCCGGGAAAGTTGTATCTTTACTGGGAAAATTAAAAAAAGGCTATTTCAGGCTATTTTTTTGAAAAGCTCTGTTAATTATTTAACATTAAAATACATTATTACTAATCTATTAATTGTAAAATTATGACCAATAAGATTTCCAGTTTTGCAGAATATCTGCAGAAGTATCAAGAAAGTGTAGCGAATCCTGAAAAATTTTGGACAGAGATTGCAGAATCCAATTTCTGGCGTAAAAAATGGGATAATGTAGTTAGTTGGCGTTTTGACGGACCTGATGCACCCGATGTAAAATGGTTCGAGAATGGTAAACTGAATATTACAGAGAACATTTTTGAAAGAAACATGTTCATGCGTAAAGATCAGGTTGCCTTAATTTGGGAACCAAATGATCCAAAAGAAAAGGAAGTTAAACTAACCTACGGAGAACTTTTTGATAAAGTAAAGCAATTTGCAAATGCGTTACTTAAAATTGGTGTTAAAAAAGGCGATAGAATTGCAATTTATTTACCAATGATTCCAGAGTTAACAGTTGCTATGTTGGCTTGTGCGCGTATTGGTGCAATTCACTCAATTGTTTTTGCAGGATTTTCAGCAACAGCACTTGCCGACAGGATTAATGACTCAACATGTAATGTTGTAATTACATCTGATGGTGGTTATCGGGGAGCAAAATCTATACCTCTAAAAGAAATTGTTGATGAAGCAGTTGCTAAATGTCCATCGGTAAAAAATACAATTGTATTTAAACGGACTGGCGAGGAAGTTAAATTTACTGAAGGAAAAGATATTTGGTGGCATGATCTTGTTGACGGAGTTAGTACAGAAAATACTGCTGAAGTTATGGATTCGGAGGATACATTGTTTATCCTTTACACATCTGGGTCAACCGGAAAGCCAAAAGGTGTACTTCATACCACAGCAGGTTACATGGTATATGCCGAATACACATTTAAAAATGTGTTCCAATATAATGATGGTGATATTTATTGGTGTACAGCTGATATTGGTTGGGTAACAGGTCATTCATATATTGTTTACGGACCATTATTAACAGGGGCAACTTCAGTTATGTTCGAAGGTGTTCCAACCTGGCCCGATGCCGGCAGGTTCTGGGAAATAGTAGATAAATATAAAATTAATCAGTTTTATACAGCCCCTACAGCCATTCGTGCTCTTTTAGCACAAGGAGACCAGTGGGTAACAAAACATGATCTTAGTTCGTTAAAGGTTCTTGGAACGGTTGGAGAGCCTATCAATGAAGAAGCATGGAGATGGTATCACGACCTTGTTGGTAAGGGTAATTGTCCTATTGTTGACACTTGGTGGCAAACCGAAACAGGTGGTATTATGATTACCCCACTTGCAGGTATTACACCTACAAAACCATCATTTGCAACTCTGCCACTGCCAGGTGTTCAGCCAATTTTGGTTGATCCGGAGGGTAAAGAGTTAAAAGGAAATAGTGTTGAGGGAATCCTATGTATTAAATATCCATGGCCAGGAATGCTACGCTCACTTTATGGCGACCACAAACGTTGTTTTGAAACATATTTCTCTGCATTTAAAGGAATGTATCTAACAGGTGATGGTGCCAAACGTGATGAGGAAGGTTATTATAGAATAATAGGTCGTATTGACGATGTTATAAATGTTTCCGGTCACCGCATTGGAACTGCTGAAGTTGAAGATGCTATTAATCAGCATCCAAAAGTAAATGAATCAGCAGTAGTTGGGTATCCTCATGATATTAAAGGATCGGGAATTTATGCCTATGTTATTTGTGATGAGCTATCAGAAAAAGAAATGGAAACAATTGAAGCTGAGATCAGAGCCACAGTAACTAAATATATTGGACCAATAGCAAAACCAGATCAAATTCAAATAGTAAGTGGTCTTCCAAAAACCAGATCAGGTAAAATTATGCGTCGTATCCTTCGTAAGATTGGTGAAGGTGATGCAACTAATCTTGGTGATACATCTACTTTACTCGATCCAGGTGTTGTTGAAGATATTATCAACGGTGCCAAAGTTGAAGTTAAACGATAATTCATTTTAAAGCAAAGTAATTAATGAGTCGGGGAGAAATCTCCCTGGCTCATTATGTCTTTGTTTAACTAACTAAACATAAATTAATTTATAATGGAAAATAAAAAAGTAATGAACCGTAGTTTAGTTGTTGTTGGTGCCATACTAATTCAATTGGCATTAGGAGCAATTTATGCATGGTCGGTATTTACACCATCCTTAACTGCTGAAGGGTGGGCGAAAGCTGATACTCAGTGGGTGTTCGCAATAGGTTTAGCTTCATTTGCTGTATTTATGGTAGTTGCAGGTAAACAATTAAAAACATTAGGGCCTCAAAAACTTACCATATTAGGTGGTATTATACTTGGATTAGGTTATTTGCTAGCCGGTTTATTTGGAGGTACAAGCTTTATTGCACTTATGCTTCTTATTGGTCTGGTAGGTGGTGCTGGTATTGGTTTAGCATATGTAGTACCAATCGCCGTTGGAATGCGTTGGTTTCCTGATAAAAAAGGAATGATCACAGGGCTTGCTGTTGCAGGATTTGGTTTTGGGGCAATGCTTTGGGTTAAACTCGCTGGTTCCTGGGGACATCTTATAGAAAATATAGGTTTATCATCAACATTTATGACTTATGGTATTGCATTTGCCATAATGGTAATTATTGGTGGTATGTGGATGAAATTTCCTCCTGCAGGATGGAAACCAGAAGGTTATAAAGAGGCTGAAACTGTTGCTACTGAGGCAAAAGATGATAAAGAATTTTCCAGTGGACAAATGTTGGGTAAGGTTCAATTCTACCTGATATTTTTCACATTTGTTGTAAGTGCCGGAGCAGGACTTATGTCAATAGGATTAATGAAATTATATCCTATGGAAGCTCTTCAGGCAAATGGCCTATCTGCATTGGAAGCTAGTGCTATTGCTGGTACTGCAATGGCAGTTTTCTTCAGTTTAGCAAACGGAATTGGACGAATTGTATGGGGAATGCTAAGTGATAAACTTGGTCGCAAAACATCAATTATTATCATGACAGCCACACAGGGAATTCTTGTTATTTTGTTTACATACATGGCAGGAAGCGAGATTCTTCTTTATCTTGGTGCAACACTCATTGGATTTAACTTTGGTGGTAATTTTGCTTTATTCCCAACAATTACTGCTGATACATTTGGTTCTAAAAACGTTGGTCAAAACTATCCTTTCGTTTTCCTTGCATATGGAGTTGGTGGTATACTAGGACCAATACTCGGTGGTATTATGGGCGACATGGGTAATTTCCCAATGGCATTTACAATTTCTGGTATAGCCGTATTATTTGGAACAGTATTAATGATAATGGTTAAACCTGCTAAAAAGTAGTCGCCATTATTTGATTAACAGCTAATACATTTTTAAAAATATTTATTATTGCATCTCCGGAAGTTTCTTACTTCCGGAGATTTTTTTATGTCAAGCTCATATTAATACCAAATAGCCACTAAAATGCGCCTTAAAATCTTCATCTTTTCCACCTTATCATTATAAAATATTTCTTATGTAGCTATGGCAATACAACAAATATTTTAATTCGCTAAAAAAATATATTGATTTGAAAGGCACATTTTGATACCTAATTGTATAGCAAAACTACAAAAATGAAATAGTAGATTCATTTCTCATATAACTTCAATAATAATACTAAAGTTAATCAACATTAATTACTTTTGTGAAATATATAACAGCTGATATGTTATAAGAATTAATTACTGAGATTAATACTAAGATTATGCCAATTAGAAAGCTGGATAGCATTTTTCGCCCAAACAGAATTGCCCTTATTGGGGTATCAAACGATCCGAATAGTGTAGGGGGAATGACATTAAAAAACCTTGTTGGTGGCGGGTTTAATGGAGTTGTTTATCCTGTAAACCCAAAACGAGAGGCAGTTATGGGCATCCCATGTTATCCAAATGTAGCTAGCCTTCCTAAAACTCCGGATCTTGCAGTTATAATGACTCCTGCCGAACAGGTTCCAGATATTATTGATGAATGTGGTAACGCTGGAATTAACGGTATAATAATAATGTCAGCAGGTTTTAAAGAATCGGGTGAAGAAGGGAAGATACTTGAGCAAAGGGTGAAGGATTGTATTAATAAATACCCTGACATGAGAGCAATAGGACCTAACTGTCTTGGAATAATTGCTCCAAGAAATAAGCTTAATGTTAGTTTCGCAAATGGAATGCCAAAAAAGGGAAAAGTAGCATTCATTTCACAATCAGGTGCACTTGGTGCTTCTATGCTTGATTGGGCTAACGAAGCTAAAATCGGGTTTTCTTATTTCATTTCAATTGGTAACTCCGTTGATGTTACATTCGGCGATTTAATAGATTATCTGGGTCAGGATACTAATACAAAATCAATAATACTATATGTTGAATCCTTAACCGATGCCCGATCGTTTATGTCGGCAGCCCGTGCTTTTGCTCGTAAGAAACCAATAATTGTATATAAATCAGGGCGATTTCCAGAATCTGCCGCAGCAGCAGCTTCCCATACGGGTGCGCTTGCATCAGAAGATGCCATTTATGATGCGGTATTTAGAAGAGCTGGTATGGCCCGAGTTTATGATATTGGTAATATTTTTGATTTTGCAGATCTTGTTGGCAGAAAGCGGATGCCTAAAGGCACAGGGTTAGCGATTGTTACAAATGCTGGCGGCCCCGGTGTTATGGCAACGGATACCCTAATATCCCTTGGTGGTAAACTTGTAAAACTATCAGAAACCACTATGGGTAAACTTAATGAATTGCTGCCATCATATTGGTCGCATGGAAATCCGGTTGATGTATTGGGAGACGCTTCCCCTGCCAGAATTTCAAGTGCCACAAGCATTGTTCTTGAAGATGAAAATGTTGATGCCGTATTAGTTATTCTTACACCACAGGCCATGACCAACCCAACAGCAACAGCCCAGGCAATTGTTGATATTTCGGGTAATACATCTAAATTTATTATGGCTGCATGGCTGGGCGGAACCAGTATGCGTGCAGGTTTAGAGATACTGAATAATGCAGAAATTGCTGCTTATGCAACACCGGGACAAGCTATGCGTACGTTCATGACAATGACAAGGTATATTAATAACCTTGAACTGCTATTTGAAACCCCAAAGGATGTCCCTGTTTCATTTAATTACAATCGCGCCAGTTTGCGAAAAAAATATACAGAAGGAATTTTTACCAAATCGAAGGTGCTTTCAGAAGATGATTCAAAACAGCTGATAAATGATTATGGAATAGCAACAACACATCCCGAATTAGCATTAAATGAAGATCAGGCAGTTGAAATAGCAAAGAAAAAAGGTTACCCTGTTGTGCTAAAGATAAGTTCTCCCGACATTTCTCATAAATTCGATGTTGGTGGCGTGTCGTTAAATCTTGAAAATGAATCAATAGTTAGGGCAAACTATAAAAATATGTTGGAAACAGTATCAGCAAAAGTGCCCAATGCAAAGATTGAAGGGATTACCGTTCAAAAAATGATCGACACTTCTGATGATGTTGAAATGATCCTCGGTATTAAGAAAGACAAATTGTTTGGTACGGTATTGCTTGCGGGAATGGGAGGAACCAGTGCCGAACTTTTCAATGATAAACGACTTGAATTTCCCCCTTTAAACGAGCAGCTTGCTCGTCAAATGATTGAATCATTGAAAATGTATCCGCTACTTGAAGGATACAGGGGAAGTAAACCAAAAAACATCGATAAGTTAATAGAGGTACTGATCAGGCTTTCATATCTTGCAGCTGATTATCCTGAAATTGAAGAGCTTGATATTAATCCTCTAATTGTAACTCATGATGATGTTATCGCATTGGATGCCCGGATAGTAATCGATCAGAATATGATTGGACATGATAATCCGGATTATTCACATCTGATACTGCGTCCATATCCCGAAAGGATAAGGAAAAAAGCAAAATTACGAGATGGTACTGATGTATTATTGCGTCCAATAAAACCAGAGGATGAAGCACTTTGGCTTGAGATGTTGGCCAGTTGCTCCAAAGAATCAATCTATCATAGATTTAGATATGATTTTCATTTTAATTCGCATGAAGTTGCAACACAATTTTGTTATATCGACTATGACCGAGAAATGGGAATAGTAGCTGAAATTGATTTCGAAGGAAGGAAACGTTTAATAGGTGTTGGTAGACTAATTGCAGATCCCGATGTAGTATCTGCTGAATATGCGGTTCTTGTTCCTGATGATTGGCAACACAATGAGTTAGGATATATATTAACTCAGTTTTGTGTTGAAATAGCTGCAAATGTTGGTATTAAAATGCTCTCAGCCGAAACAACTTCGGATAATAAGGCTATGATATCTGTTTTTAGAAAACTTGACTTCAAAGTTCATTTCAATGACGATACCACAGTAACCGTATTTAAAGATATGGTATAGATTTTTTTTGTTGAAGGAAGTATTACAATTGCACATTATTATTGGTTCTTTTTTCTTGTAGATTTTTCCATGATTATGGTATAAAAAACCAATTGTATACTACTAACAAATAGAGACTAAAATCGTGGTGATATTTTCTAAGTTACCTATGGAAAATGAACCGAATGTATCACAAAAATGTTAGTAGTTATCCTAAAGAGAAGTATCTTTGCATCCTCAAAAAAACGAGATTAATAGTAGGCTGAAGAAGATATTCAGTATTCAATAATAAAAAATAATAAACGTATAATAATGAGTCAGTTAACAGAATTTGGTCTTGGTGACAAGTTAAAGGTTAAGGGTAAAATACATGCAGTGGGAGTTGTGGGTTGTGGTTCGGTTGGACAAGGCATTACACTTCTTGTTGCTAGATTTGGAATAGATGTTGTCTTTATTGATACAACAGAAGATCGGATCAAAGAAATCTATAGTGATCTGGAAGCACAGCTAGATGATGAAATAAACCATTGGGGAATGACATCTTCGGAAAAACGTTTAGTGCTGTCGCGTATTGTTGGCTCTACCGATTTTAATGATCTTAAGAATTGTGATATTGTTATAGAAGCCATTAGCTCCAGAAAAAAAGGAACTATGATTGAGCTGCGACAAGATATATTTAGCAAGATTGAGGCAGTTGTTAGAGAAGATGCAATTATTTCATCTAACATTAGCACTTTAATGATTTCCGATCTGGCTAAAGTTCTTAAAAACCCAGGACGTGCAGTGGGAATGCATTTTATTGAGCCAATCGATAAAACCACTATTGTGGAAGTGGTTAATGGTGTTAAATCTACAGAAATAGCTCATGAAAAAGTTATGAGATTTTGCCAGATGATTGGAAGAAAGGGTATTTGTATTCATGAATCACCTGGTAACATTAGTACCAGAATGATTATACCGGTTATTAATGAAGCATGTGAAATATTAATGGAAGGAGTAGCTTCGGTTTATGATATCGATCTTACAATGCGCGAAACCTTTGGTCATAATGTTGGACCATTCGAGCTAGCCGATAAAATTGGCTTAGACAAAGTATTAAAATTTATGGAAAATCTTTATTCCGAATTTGGAGAAAGTAAGTATAAAGCTTCTCCTGTTATTAAAAGACTTGTAAGGGCAAATTACTTGGGAAGATCAGTGGGGAGAGGTTTTTACAATTACGAAAATGAAAAGCCGGTAAGTAATACAATAACATGTGCAATAATAAAGTAGATATATGAAAATCATTGTTTTAAATTGTGGAAGTTCATCAATAAAATATCAACTTTTTGATATGCCATCAAGCAGAGTAATTGCTAAAGGTTTGGTTGATAAGATTGGGTTAAAAGGAAGTTTAATAAAACACAAGCGAGAAGGACATGATGCTCTGGTACTCGAAGGCGAAATTCTTGATCACCAGCAAGGTATTGAGTATCTGTTAGGTATTATGACGAGCGAAAAATATGGCAGCATCAAAAACATCGAGGAGATAAATGCAGTTGGCCATAGGGTTGTTCATGGTGGTGAAGAGTTTAGTGGCAGCGTTTTAATTAACGGTGATGTTATTAAAGCTTTGGAAAAATCATCCGACCTTGCACCTTTGCATAATCCACCTAACTTAAATGGTATCTATGCAATGCAACAATTACTTCCAAATGTTGAACAGGTAGGTGTTTTTGATACCGCATTTCATCAAACAATGCCTGAGCATTCGTATTTGTACGCAATCCCATATGTGCTTTACGAAAAGTATAAAATTCGCCGCTATGGATTTCATGGAACAAGCCATAAATATGTAAGTGCACGTGCTTGTGAAATACTGGGTGTTGATATCTCGACTCAAAAAATCATTACATGTCACCTTGGGAATGGTTCCTCGGTTGCTGCTATCTTAAATGGCAAATCGGTTGACACATCAATGGGAATGACACCAACAGAAGGTCTCATTATGGGTACTCGTACCGGTGACCTCGATCCTGGCGCATTATTGTATATGGCTAGTAAGGAAGATACCAGTATTCATTATACAAGTACATTGATTAATAAATTTTCTGGACTGTTAGGAATATCGGGTGTTTCATCTGATATGCGAGATCTTGAAATAGCTGCTGAACAGGGAAATAAAAGAGCTGCGTTAGCTCTTAAGATGTTTGCCTATAGAGTTAAAAAATATATTGGTTCATATGCTGCTGCACTTGGTGGTGTTGATGTGATCGTTTTTACTGGCGGTATAGGTGAAAGAGATCCTGAAACACGGAAAAGAATACTCACAGGATTGGAATTTATGGGTGTTACTACCGATCCAACTAATGCCAATATCAAAGGCGAAGAATTGATACTTTCAGCGAAGGATTCAAAAGTTAAAGTACTGGTTGTGCCAACTGATGAAGAATTAATGATCGCAAAAGATACATACAATATTGTATCCTAATTTATTTTCAATTTACACGTTAATACTCTGCAACCTGTCAGGCTGGTTTAATTGCATTTACTTTCAATAAATCTCAAAATATTTATGATATTCTTCGCCATTCTCAGAATGACAAACAATTAACTACGCAACCTCTTTACTGTCAACAATTTTGCTTATTTGACAAAAAATATCATCAATTCCGCAATCACCATCTACTTCTACGTATTTTCCTTGCTTACGGTAAAAGTCGATTAACGGACAGGTTTGTTCTTTGTAAACTCTAAGCCTATTTTTAATAACATCTTCAGTATCATCTTTTCTGCCTTCTATTTTTGCACGGTTGAGTAGCCTTTCAACTACCTTTTCATCATGTATGCATAGCGATACCACCATTGAAATTGCCTGATTATCCTTTGCAAGAATTTTATCAAGATCGATAGCTTGATCAATGGTTCGTGGAAATCCATCAAAAATAAATCCACTTGACGAACGATTCTGTGCTAAAGCTGATTCAAGTATTTTGATAATAAGTTCATATGGAACAAGTTCTCCTTTTTCAACAATGCTGCTAAGCTGTAGGCCAAAATCAGACCCGGATTTAATTTCTTTTCTGATTACATCTCCTGTGGACAGATGCACAAGATTGTACTTTTTAGTAAGCCTGGCCGACTGTGTGCCTTTGCCACATCCGGGAGGGCCAAATATTACAATATTAAGCATAAAATTAACTGTTTTAATGAATTAGAATGCACTATATTTATTGGTCAATTTATTCAATATTTGTAATTCTTAGTTAGTTGTTTCTTGAACAGGAAGTGTTTTATATAGTTTTTTAGAAATTTGAGTACGTATATTAATTCAACAGAAAACTCAGAGAATCATTATTTAATCCCCAAATATAGTCAAAAATTTGGTTTGTTGTTAATCGATTAACAGAAAAAAACTTATTACTTATATATTTCAAAAACTAGTTTGAAGTAACAAGCTAATTTTTACTTTTGCACATGCAGAATGTGTGATATAATTGAATTATGAATGATAGTTTACTAAACTACTTTAATGTTGTTGGAGTTAATGATACTTTCTTGGTAAACCATGATTCAATTATTTGTGATTCTATAACACAGCCAATAATGATCGACTTTTTGCAAATGAAGTCATCAAACATAGTTCCGGTTGTTCTTACTATAGATCCCATAATAGATATCATAACTTATTCCTTAATAATACTGTTAGGCCTTATTGCCATTATTTGGCATTTTATGCCCGATCGTTTTTCAATGATTTTTTCATTGAAGCTGGAGAATCAACTATCACGATCAGGTGGGGATGCCAATATTAAAGTTCCGGGCACATTAATAACTGGGGTTTTTTGGTTAAATTTTATTGTTTCTGCCGGAATTTTCATTTTAATTCTATTACAGAATTATTATCCAGATGGTATAGTCGGATTGTCATCCTTTGAAATTCTAGGTTATATATATTTAGCCACAGGGTCATTGTTATTATACAGGATAATCGTTATTTATAGTACATCTATTATTTTTCAGACTCAAAAAATGAGGAAGCAACAGGTTGTCACCAGTAGGAATATTTTTTTTATTACAGGTGTAATTTTAGTTCCTGTTATATTGTTAATATTGTACATAAAGGGTAGTATAATAATGTATTTAGCTCTTCTTGCCATAGCCTTTTTGCAAGTTGTCAGGTTGATGAAAATTATGATAATTGGAAAATCAAACACGATGTTTTCAACATTACATATTATTTTGTACCTTTGCACGCTCGAAATAGTACCTATTTTGGTGCTGATTAGAATGATAAGTAACAGTTCTGGAGTGGTGTAGTTGATGGTAGTTCCCTCATTCATATCACATAAAGAAAAAAAACAACTTGAGCATTGAAGGTAAAAAATATATTAGTTTCCCAACCACAACCTCCTGACATGGAAAAATCACCCTATGGTGAGCTATGTAGGAAGTTTAATGTGAATATAGACTTTCACAAGTTTATTACTATTGAAGGCATAAGTGCACAGGAGTTTAGAAAGGCAAAAGGAAGCTTTAATGGACATACTGCTGTAATATTGACGAGCCGTCATGCCGTTGACCATTTTTTTAGAATGGCTAAGGAAATGAGATTTGAAATACCTGATTCACTAAAGTATTTCTGTATATCCGAATCAACTGCTTATTATCTACAAAAATATGTTCAGTATAGAAAGCGTAAGATTTTTTATGGTAAGCAAAATTTTGCAGATTTAATAGATGTGATTAAAAAACACAACGAAGAAATTTTTTTGGTACCTTCATCGGATATACATAAACAAACCATGTTTGAGTTGTTGGATTCAAACAAGATTAATTACTCCAATGCAGTTATTTACCGTACTGTTGCCAGTGATTTGTCGGCTGTAGAAATAAGTAAATACGATTTGGTAATTTTCTTTAGTCCTGCCGGTATTAAATCGCTTCAAAATAACTTTCCGAATTATGAGCAAAAAGATAAGTTGATCGCTGCATTTGGCCCTACCACAGCCAACGCCGTTAAAGAAGCTGGTTTTAAGCTTAGTATTCCTGCACCAACTCAATCGGCACCATCAATGACCATGGCAATTGATGAGTTTTTAACCAAGGAGGTTAAAGATCGTAGGAGAAATGGACGGAAATAATCTGGATAAAGTTATTTCAATTTACAATCCTAGCTGTTCCTTGGAAAGCAAATACAAATAAGAAAACTACAACCAAGAATTTGTGTTTGGGTTTTGGGATATATGCAAATAGGTAGCACCCCTTAGGCATCTGAACGGTAATATTTATTTTTTGCTATTTGGACTTTAGTTACAAATACTCTTCCAAATCAATCTACTCTTTCTTTTTAGTGTCAATAATTATTGTTACCGGGCCAGAGTTAACTAATGAGATGTCCATCATAGCTCCAAATTCACCAGTTTGAACTGATTTTCCAATTTGTTTTTCAAGATCCAAAACAAATTCCTCATATAGAGGTATTGCTTGTTCGGGACGAGCAGCATTAATATACGATGGTCTGTTTCCCTTTTTAGTTTTTGCATGCAGTGTAAATTGACTAACAACAAGCAATTCTCCTTCAATATCTAGAACTGATAAATTCATGATATCGTTCTCATCATTAAAAATACGTAAGCTGGATATTTTTTTGCTTAACCAAAGTACATCTTCCGATTTATCTGAATCTTCAATCCCCAGTAATATCAATAAACCTTTTCCAATGGTAGAAACTATGGTATTGCCAATTTCTACATTTGCTTCTTTTACTCTTTGAATTACAGCTCTCATATTCTTCTTCTTTATGGACTGCAATTTATTAATTTTGTGGAAAATTATAACCATGATTCGATTAAGTGTAAACATTAATAAAATTGCGACCCTTAGAAATGCCCGAGGAGGTGATCAACCTAATTTAGTTAAGGTAGCATTAGATTGTGAACGATTTGGTGCACAGGGAATAACAGTTCATCCTCGTCCCGATGAACGACACATTAGGTATCAGGATGTGGCTGCCCTAAAGTTGGTTAACTCCACTGAATTTAATATTGAAGGAAATCCTACTACTGATTTTATTAAGTTGGTGATTATGAATAAACCAAATCAGGTTACACTTGTACCTGATGATCCAGGGCAGTTAACCTCCGACCATGGATGGGATACAATAAAACATAAAGATTTTCTAATTGATGTTATATCAGAGTTTAGAGAAGCAGGTATTCGAACATCTATTTTTGTGGATCCGGATATGAAACTGGTGGAAGGAGCGAAGGGGACTGGTACTGATAGAATTGAGTTGTATACTGAAAGTTATGCTGAAAACTTTTTCAAAGATTCTCAATCTGCAATAGCTCCTTTTGTTGATGCGGCTAAACTGGCCAGAGAATGTGGGTTAGGACTTAATGCCGGGCACGACCTTAGCTTGATTAACCTAGCATATTTTGCAAAAAATATTACTTGGCTTGATGAAGTTTCAATAGGTCATGCATTAATTTGTGATTCGCTATACTATGGTCTGGAAAACACAATCCAACTATACTTACGAGAATTGAAAATACCCTAACCTAACAGTTTATAAAACTGAAAGGATAGGGTATAATAATCAATTAAATCTTTGCTTTGAATAAAACGGTTGTAATCAATTCAATTAAAAATCCATAAATAATACCCATTACAACTGTTGAAATTGCAATCATTTGAGGATCAAATCCGGGTGTTTCCGGCCCCATCATTGTACCAAATGCAGCTGGGATACTAAAAATTAATCCCATTACGATTCCGTGAATTGCCCAGTTCTTCATCGGAAACCGGCTGATCCCAATACCAAATCCCAATAATGTACGACCGGCAATAATTGTTAGAGCAAGCCACAAGCTAATTTCATTACCGCCGCTACATGCAAAACTGTAGCATACAAATCCAAAAAGTAGACCACTTAAAGTGGCAATAATTAAGCGTTTCATAATACTATTGATTTTGTTTTGCTGTAAAAGTAGTAATTTTAATATTTATTTTAGATTGAATATGACAATTATTTTTAAAACCGACTGAAAGCATGAATCCTTATTTTAAACAAATTTTTGTAGTAATACTGATGATAATAATGTGTTCTAGCCAAGCAAACACCAATACTGATGTGCTAAAAGTTGGATTTCAAATAAAACCTCCATTTATTATTGAAAGTAACAATCAATATATCGGTGTATCCATGGATCTATGGAAAGAAATTGCAGATTCGTTAAACACAAAATATACATTGATTGAATATGAACTAACAGGATTGTTAGGTGCCATAAAAAATGGGGATATCGACATTGCAATTTCTCCTTTAACCGTAACCTCATCGAGGATTAAGCAATTTGGTTTTACACAACCATATTATATTACAAATTTATCATATGCCACAAAAGCAGAAAGGGATTCGGGTTTTATTACTCTAATCTCAAATATATTCTCAATGGGATTCTTAAAATCTCTCATTCCCCTTTTAATGATAATTTCAATTTTTGGACTTATTATATGGGCTCTTGAGCGAAAGAAAAACGCTGATCAGTTTGGAAAGGGAGTAGTGGGAATTGGTGAAGGAATATGGTGGTCAGCAGTAACCATGTCAACCGTAGGTTATGGAGATAAATCGCCGGTTACTCCTTTTGGTAGAGTTATTGGGGTTATTTGGATGTTTACAGCGGTTATCATGATATCGGGATTAACTGCCAGCATTTCTTCAAGTTTAACTATTCATAAACTTAAAACCGAGATAAGTGATTTTGATGATCTGAGGAAATCAAAAGTTGGCTCTATCGCAGGTTCGGGTACAGGTGATTTATTAAACCGATATAAAATTAAATATTCAAATTTTCCAACTGTTGAACAAGGGCTTATTGCTGTTGATGATGGAAATATTGATGCTTTTGTTTATGATGATGCAGTATTAAGTTATTTTGCACATAAAGATAAATTTGATGGAAAAATACAAGTTGTGCCAAGCTCTTACTCTAAAGAATACTTCAGTTTTGCATCTTCAAACTACGAGTTAATCGAGCATATTGACAAGATTCTAATCGGAATAATAGAGAGCGATGATTGGGAATTAATCCTGAAAAAGTATAACATAGAATATCGAAAATAGATTTCTAATGTTTAAAAATTTACTCTTAAACAATCACCTACATACATAATTTAATTTTATGACCGATCACAAAGCAAGACAAGCTGAAACCGTTTATTTAGTTTTAGCAGGATTATTTATTACTTCACTTGTTACGAGCAACCTGATATTTCAAAAGTTTTTTAGTTGGAATCCATTTGGATTATACAATTTTGAATTGTCTGTTGGAATTATAGCATATCCCATTACATTTTTAATAACTGATATTATTTCAGAAATATACGGCAGGAAACGAGCTAATAAAGTAGTTATTGCCGGGGTGTTTGCAAGCTTTTTTGCTTTGTTGATCGTTGTGGTATCAACTGAGGCTCCTGCAACTCCGTGGTCACCAATAAGCGATACTATTTTTAAAAAGGTATTTGGATTTACATATATTGCTGTTGGTGCATCATTGGCAGCCTATTTGCTGGCTCAATTTCTTGATGTTCAAATATTCCATTTCTGGAAACGCAAAACAAAAGGCAAACATCTTTGGTTGAGAAATAATTTTTCAACATTCAGTTCTCAGCTTATCGATACAGCATCAATATTATTTTTACTCTGTAGTTTTGGAGTAATTGAATGGGAATTATTTGGAATGTTATTACTAAGCGGATATCTGTTTAAGGTGTTATTTGCATTGTTCGATACACCTATTATCTACGTTTTTGTTTATTTAATGCGACGTTATTTTGGTATAGAAGGCCATGGTGGCGAAATGGAATTAAAATAATACATTGGTTATCGGATACCACATAGCGGCAATTAACAAAGCAGTAAGAAAAGGACGGTTTAAGTTTGCCCAGTGATAATTTTTATTAACAATTGCCTGATAACCATGATTGAGTGCAGAAAAGAACATAAAAAAGAGGAATGTTAACATTATTGTAACTTCTGCGTCTGTTCCCCAATTCGCCATATAAACAACCAATGAAATTACAGCATATGAAAGCAGGGCAATTCTCGATTGATAGGCATAACTACTATCTTCCTTAAATCCCCTTTCAGCAGCAGCTTGTTTGCCAAAAAATAATCCTTCAAAAGCAGAAGTGCCCGCTATTGACACAATTATCCATGGAGTTAATATATGAAGTACTGATTCGGCTGGAGTTGCTGTACCCATTCCGATATAATATGCCCAATAAATACCAAAGCTTGCACCTGCTATTCTTATTGCTTCAATTATTTTAATAATCATGATAGTGTTGTTGTTTATGTTGGTCAAATTTAGTAATTATTTCAAAGCTATATTTAGATTTCATAATAATTACGTATCAAAATAAAATCAAGTTCTGTCTAGTTCACAAGCATCACAGTACCTATCTTAGCTTCAGGTTGTGTACTTGAATTTATTGAAGTGTTGTAGCTAATTTTAAAGACATAGGACCCGGGAGTGCACATCTTTCCGTGGTAAGTACCATCCCAACCTAAGGATATATCATTTGTGTGAAAAATAAGAGCACCCCATCGGTTAAAAACAGACATCGAGAAAGCCTCAACATTAGAAGATGAGATTATTACCTTGAATTCATCATTCAAACCATCACCGTTTGGTGTAAATGCATTTGGAAAATATACATTAATTAATTCAGCAGGAGTGGAAAAAACAACATATGATGAATCTTCGCCAATACAGCCTTCCACAGATTCAACCTGAGCCAGATACCAACTTTGAGTATTTGCCCAACTAGTTTGTGCAGTATCTCCGTTATTCCTCCAATAAGAAGCAAATCCCGCACCAGCATCAAGTTCGATAGGGTCATCTGTAAAGATTGTATCTTGTATGGCAAATTCTGGTTTGGGGGATTCATAAATATTTAAAATAGTAATTGATTCCTTGTAACAATTAGCTGTGTCGGTAACCTTAATTGAATAGTTACCAGCCTGGCTTTGTTGTGCCTGGTTTATTATTATTGATTCGGCTGTACTTATATCACCATTTGGCATAGACCATAAATAAGTGACGGATCCGTTGGCAGACCAGATTGTGGGATGTAGATTAATCATGTCTCCTTCACAAACATTTTGGTGCGGTAATATTGAAAAAACCAATTCATTATAAAGTTTAACTTCTCCTACGGTATAATCAACCGGGATTGATATTCCTGTTGAATTCAAAAACCAGCTTATTCCGGGAGAACCTTCCCACTCAATCGAACTACCATTCATATTAATCGTTTCAAATACTAGCTCGGCAATATTAGCATTTGCAGGAAGAGATATTGGGTTTGAACTCCATTTCAACTCAACTTTCCCTTCAGCAGGAAAAAGAAATACTTGCAAGGAATCTTCAATATCCTGATGTGCATTTGTAAAACCCTGACAAATAAGAGAGGTTTCATCGAATGTAAGAGTAATATTAAACTCGGCTACATCATCAAAATTATTAACCGATAAAGGGACATATACAGATAAACCCGGACAAACCTGATCATCACCTGCTATTGCCTGTAATCTAACAGTTATATTTTCCATAACCTCAACAACAAAAGTAGTATCACAGCCATGTTCATCTGTTACAACACAAGTATAGAAACCTCCTTGTAAGTTAGAAAACAAACCGTTATTAATCTGAGAAGTAGTTCCAGCATCATTTGAAAAATATAGGGTATCATCTTGTGACGATGCAATGATATTTATTGAACCGTCATCCTGTCCAATTGTAGCAGGAGTAACTATTACATTAGTAATATGTGGACCTTGGGTATTGTCAATAATTATAGGATTATTGACATAAGCAGCTCCACACATGGAGGAATCATGTACTTGTACATAATAAACTCCTTGGGATAACCCGGTAAATACTCCCAGGTTTTGAAAATAGCTTGCCGGATTATTTATTGAATAATATAGCATATCTCCCAGTCCTGAAGTAGCAGTAATAATAATACTTCCATCAGACCGATTACAATGTTCAGGGAAAAAAGAAACCCCTTCAATAAGAACATCACCTACATCAATAATTGAATAAGGTCCTAGTTCAGTTATACAATTATTGCCATCAGTTACCTGCAAGGTGTAGTTTCCAACAGGGAGTTGGTACATATCAATGGTATTAGCAACAGAATTTCCAAAATCATCTACCCATTGATATGAATATGGAGGAAAACTTGTAATTTCAAGGCCATGGATTGCACCGGTGCTTCCACCACATGTAGTAGGGCTTAATATGAGGTTAGTAGTATCTGCTAATGCAGCCGTATATTTTGAAATATGTATCGAATCATACGCAAAACAACCTCCATCACTGATAACTTTCACCCAATACCAACCGGTATCACTTACTGTAATATAACTTGTTCCAAAATTACCGTTACTCCATAAATATGAATGAGGGCCACACTCAGCATTTAAAATAATATCAGTAGCATTACAAATTGTTGTATCAGGACCAAGTTCAGGTTCGGGAGAATATTCAACTTCAACCTCACGGCTGGTATGCTCGTACCTGCCTGATGGATACCATACATCTGCTTCTACCTCATAAGTTCCTCCGTCCGAAAAGATGTGTATAGGGTTTATGTCGTTTGAAAATGTATTAACACCTGAGCCGAAATCATTAAAATCCCAACGTATGGAATCAGGAACAGGATTGAAAAAGGAGGTGAATTGAAACGGTTCTCCTTCACAAATGCCGTCGAAGTCAAAACGGTACAGGTAGTCCAATAGTATGTTGGGAATAGCAGCAGAGGTTTCTCTTGGGGCCATATTAATAGCGTGTTCCTGGTAATTGCATTCTAATCCTGACTTCCAGGGCTCATGAATAGTTCCTACAAAATAATTCATAGATGTACTAAAATAATCCTCTCTGGTTATACAATAAATTTTACCATCTGTGGCCAGCTGTAACCCTCTTCCAATATTACCACCTATAATGATAGCAGAGGTCGAGAATAACAGTGGATCCTCAATGTATTGCATTTCATATTGTCTTATTTGTATAGAATCGCTAGTAACTATATACGAAATATACACAAATTTGGAATCAGGTGAAAATTCTAAACCTACTGGAGACCAGTCGTTCTCGTGATTACTTAACCATTCTACATCCCCGCTTTCTGTGTTAAATTTGCTTATTTCTACCCTGTCATAAATATAATCCTGAAAAGTGGTTATAAGGTACTTTTTATCATAAGAAAGCTTCATATAAGCTTTGTTAGCGCACTGCTCCGACACATTTGGTGCATCGGATTTAACAGCTGTTTCATTGATTCCATCAGGAGTAATAAGAAACACAATATATTTATCACGTTTAAAGTCACGCGTAATTATCCAGATATCCCTTTTATTTTTATGTTTTGCTGCAGTTATTATACCATTAACACCCGCGGCATCTTGTAAAATAATATCTTTTAATACAACAGCTCCTAATCCACTATTCTCATTTATATCTACAATGTTATAGTTTAAACCACTTGTTCCGCCCGGAACATCATAATCACTTATTTTAAATACGAAGTATAAGGAATCAGATTCAGGCCATGGAACTATAAGATTACTTTGATTCCCGGGACCGTTTTCTTCAAAATTCTGGCCATTCTCCATTATATTATGCTGAGAGGTATAAATTGGACCGTAGGTATTGTAAAACAATAAATTACTAAGTGAATCACATATTGTTCCACAACCGGACCAGGCATGATCTATTTCTCCATCGTGTAAAACTACCGGCTCACCTGTACTAAAGTCTAACCCACAATTATGGCCAAAATACCAACGATCAGCTTCACGTTGTGAATAGGATGGCTGAGCTAATAATAACAACATAGTTACTAATAGCGAGAACCTTGATTTGACAACTCTGTGTTTCCAAATATGATAATTGACCAATAACATTAGGATGTGGATTTCGCAAGTAAAATTAAGAAAACAATTCTAATGTCCGACAAATTATGTTTCTGTATTTTCATCCGTGATGTAATGTGTTTTCTAAAAAAAATAATTAATAATTTAGGAAGGGAACCAAAAGGGGGGAGTAGTTTCATTTTTTTTTAGGTATCCCGTGATAAGTTAAATGTTATAGGTAAAAAAATCAACAACGTGTATCAAAGAACGTATAACATATAACAAATAACATATAACAATTAACTTAAAACAATTCTATCGTTTACCTAATTTTGCAACATGGAATTATTCTTTAGAAAATATGGTGAGAATGGCACTCAACCGATAATTATATTACATGGATTATTTGGCATAAGTGATAATTGGGTGAGTTATGCCCGGCGTATCGCGATGGAAGGGTTTGAAGTATTTACTGTGGATCAGCGAAATCATGGGCAATCGCCACAAAGTGATAATTTTAATTATTTGGCACTTACCGATGATCTGTTCGATTTTATCGATGAAAATGAAATAGAAGATCCAATAATTATTGGTCATTCGATGGGAGGTAAGGTAGCAATGCGATTTGCTTTGGAAAACCCACACATGGTAAAAAAACTTGTTATTGTTGATATCACTCTTAAGGCATATGGACCCAGAGATCATCATCGGGAAATAATTGAAGCTATGAAGTCAGTAGATTTTAATAAGGTGAAGAGCCGCAGCGATGTGGAAGATCAATTGGTTAAGCACATTCCAAGTATACGTATTCGTCAATTCATAATGAAGAACCTGCATCGTAAGGATAAAAACGAATTTGAATGGAGGATATATTTAGCTGGACTTGAAAACAACCTAGATAAAATGTTTGATGGCATTGACACAATAACAAAATTTGAAAAGCCAACATTATTTATTAAGGGAGGAGCATCGGATTATATACTTCTTGAAGATTTCCCTCAAATTCGTTATAATTTTCCCAATGCAGAAATAATTACCATAGAAGGAGCCAGCCATTGGGTTCATGTGGAAGCCATGGAAAGATTTTATCAGCTAACCATGGGGTTTGCTATTGGGGAGCCATCATGGTATGAGGGTTGATAGTGAATAAAATTTGGTATTTAGAATTTACCATTACTAATCAAAAGCATTTAATCTGAAGAATTCCTCGAGGCAAGCCTCGAGGTTCCTATTTCAACTCTCCTTGAGGAGAGTCCAAAACATTTTCTAAAAGTTTTGGGTGAGGTGTAATAAAGAAATTTCGTTTTTTGTACTTTTAGGTCAAAATGAAACGAGCGAAATACCTCTATGGCTCTGCCTCGAGGATAGTTCGTTTCAAGAAATTTCTTTATTTTATAATCAGCTATCCTAATTCCTCGAGATTTTTTTTGTAAATCCTATTCGAGACCCCAATGCTAAATTCGTAAAGTGCAATTAATGGGAATACTACAAGTATCTGGCTAAACATATCGGGAGGTGTAATTATTGCTGCAACAATCAGCATTAATACATACATATATTTACGGTTACGTTTCATAAAATCGGGTGTTAGCACACCTATTTTTGTTAAAAAATAAACCAAGATTGGAAGTTCAAATACCACCCCAACTGAAAATGTAACCGAAACAACGGTGCTAATATATGACGATAATGATATTTGGTTGAAAACAGATTCGCTTACCTGATATGTTCCTAAAAAATTAATGGTTAGAGGTACAATTAAAAAATAACTGAAAAGAATACCTGTTAAAAATAATACTGAGCTGATGAAAACTCCACCACTTGAATATTTTCTTTCAGTTTCTTTCATCGCAGGTTTAACAAAACGCCAAATTTCCCACAATACATATGGAAATGCAAGTATAAAACCGGCAACAATTGAAATATACATGTGGGTTAAAAACTGCCCCGACATCTTTATGTTGATAATTTGCAATTTCATATCTTTAATACAAAGAGCATTAATCGATAGCCAGTCGCCAAGACGGCATAAGGCTCTGTTTGTAAAAAAATCGGATGTGCTGGGAGCCAGGATTATGTAGTCAAAAATTATTTCTCGATTTATGAAAGCAACTATTGCCAATAAAACTATTGCAATGAGCGACCTCATTAAATGCCACCTGAGTTCATCAAGGTGATCCCAAAAGGTCATTACCTTTTCTTTTACTGGCTTTTCTTTTTTTGATTTTACTTCTTCCATAGTATTAGCCTGCATTTATTTTAACGCATATGCTTCGTTGCTAAACCTTTGAAATAGGTAACTATATCATCAGGTTTAGACGCCTCACACCTGCATCAAACTAAATGCATGAATAATACAGGTTTGAAAGGCCAAAAGTAAAAAAACCTCCCCAACTATGGAGAGGTTTTTTAATACCATTATGTACTTATGTTATTTCGAGGGAAGCAATTCCGATATTTCATAGGGATTGCGACGAGAAATCTCCTTAGAAAAATATTTAATTATGAGATTCTTCACTTCGTAAACTACGTTCAGAATGACATCCGCATATTAGGTAAATACAATCTGTGTTCCCGGACCATCACACATCTCGTAAAGATCACCAACAGTAATAACCGCTTTAACTTCGTCATGCAAATCTTCTTTCGTTAGTTTGAACATATCCATTGCAAGTTTACACGCAAATATTTCACCACCACCTGCGGTGATGAGTTCCAGAAATTCATCAACTGGTGGAATGTCGAGTGCATCCATTTGCTTACGCATCATTGCTGATACTCCAGCTTCAACACCTGGTAATCCACCCAACATTGTTGGGAAGGGCAGTCCTCCAGGCATACGCATACCAGGGTTTCCAGTTGTAGCCGTGTGTAATTTATTCATTGTTTTTTTTGTTATAGCATCCAGACCGAAGAACGTGAAAAACAATTTTGTTTCAATCCCTTCCATAACTGCACCATTACCCATTACTAATGCTGCATAAACATCTTCAATACTAGCCTTCGAACAGATCAATAATATCTTTTTCAAAGGAATTTTTTCTGTCTTTTCCATGATTATTAAGTTTTATTAAATGCAAGATGTTGGTTTTGGTACACCTGAAATTTTTGTTGCTTTTTTAAGTGGAGCACCTGGGAATAAAGCGTAAAACTCTTTAGCATTTACAACTCCTGATTTTCCAATTCCCCTAATTGTTAATCCCTCGCCAGCAGATACTTTGCTTCTTACAAATTCAATTACTTCAAAATGTTTGTCAGAAAGTTCAACACCTTCTTCTTTTGCAATCTCTGTAGCAATTTCTTTAGTCCATTGTGAAGCGTCTTCCATGTAACCTTCATCGTTAACATTAATATCGACTCCTGCAATTGTTTTTATTGACATAACTTCTATTTTTAGTGGTTTTAAAAAATTTAATTTTGATTATTTGTTGTTGCTTTTGATATATTTTTCAGGAATGTTATCATAAAACCGATTCCTTTTTTCATTTCTTTTGAATTCATCTCACGAAGAGCTTTAAATAAAGAGTATTCCTCAATATTATTTACCTGAATACTCTTGTATACCATTAATGTATTATTAATAGTTTTGAGCATTTCGGGTTGAGTAAGATTTTTCAAAGTTTCCATTATGGTTACTATATTGTCAGCTAATGATTGCAAATCTTCAACAGAGAAATGAGTAACAATATTATCCATTATTTTTATGGATTGTTGCGCGAAGTTAAAGTAGCCTTTCTTTTCGATATCATGCATCAAATGCATACCATCTAGTCCAACTTGTTGAATAATTGGAGTTAGATCTGAAAGTAGGTCTTTTCCACTTTCAAGCATCTCAAAAAGTTCAGTTAATGTATCAACATTTCTTATGAGTTTGAGAATAAGCATCTTTACTGCCTCTCCGTCTACTTCTACTCCTGCATTATCAAGCTCGGCTACCGTAGAGGCAAACATATCTTGCCCAATTATTGTTAAATCAGCAGTTAGATCTTCAATGGATTTTCGTGTTTCCCTTTGGGCAACAATTTCATCCAGCACTATATCGAGCTTGCGGTTTATATCGTTTATCTGCTCTTGAATATTACTATTATCCATACTTGTGTTTTTAGAATATTGTTAGTTTGAGCATCAAAGTTTTTTACCGGCCATCTGCATTTCCGATTCTATGGGCATATCTTTTCCTTTTAATAGAATATGCCAATAGATCCACCTGAAAAGTAGTTTTCCGTAATGATTTGTTCGGGTAACTTTTAGTAATCCAAATGGGCCAAGACCCGGGAAGGGGAATGATCCGGGTAACGGTTCGGTATCGTAATTAAAATCGATAAGAGTTCCTTTTCCATATCCGGTTTCGATGTAGCAGTTAGCATGTCCGTCGAATTTTGCAGTTAGTTCGCGTCCCTCAATAGCACATAATAAGTTTTCTTCAACAATTTCAGCTGCAAAATGTGCCACTGATCCAGCTTTAGAAGTAGGTATGTTTGCTGCATCACCAATAACAAAAATGTTATCATAATCAACCTGTTGTAATGTATGTTTGTCGGTTTTTACAAAGTTCATATCGTCACCTAAACCACTTGATTCAATACAATCGGCTCCTAAATTTGTTGGGATAGTAACCAAACAATCGAATGGAATTTCTGTTCCTCCAAAATCAATAATCTTTTTATTGTCATTATCTACTTCCGAGATGTTGAAATCGGGA
>JABMPH010000502.1 GCA_013203805.1 Bacteroidota bacterium
CCAAAAGCAAAACAATGTGGTTGGTAAGGGAAATATTTAATTTTCATTGAAGAAAGTTTAGAGTACGAATCAGTATTTGAATAATTATTTTGTGAATTTAGCCAGAATTACATTTGCGGCTCTTTTTCCCATAATTTTATCTCTTTGTGATTGCTTCCACAGATGGGTGAGAAATTTAAATGGGGTTTTAATAATGCTTTTTATAATTGTTTTTTTTTCTCCTTTACCTAGATTCCCATAAATAGAAAACATAAACGACTGTATTGCAGAAACTAGTAACTTTCCTGGCAAAGGCATAAATACTTCAATTTTCAATCCGAGTACTTCAGCCAATTTTTTATAAGATTTCAAATTCCATCTTCCAAAATGATGGGGAGGATGATTTAGTACATCAAACCAATCAAGTTCAAAATCCATTGGAGAATAGGGTGTACTAATATAAATAGAACCATTAGGATTTAATAAACTCAATAATTCTTCAATAAATTCTTTTGGGTTTGCAATGTGCTCAAGAACGTGATATAAAGTAACAGCATCAAACAAGGTATTTTTGTTATTAATTTTGAATTCTTTTATATCCATACAATACACTTTATAGCCTTTGTCTATACACATTTCAATTGAGCCAATTGTTGGATCCAATCCATAGAAATCGATTTTAGTATTTTTTTTCTTTACAATTTGATCGAAGAATTGACCATCACCACATCCAACATCGAGAAGTTTAACACCTTTTTTTTCATTTGCCAAAAGATCAAGAACCTTTGAGAATTCCCAACGAATTTTAGGATAATAGCCCGTTTGCGACGTTATCCAATTGTAAAAAGCACCAGATCCTGCTATTTGAGGGTATGAGAATTCAAAACTACATTCAGTGCATTTTAATAGTTCATAATCAACAATATTTAAATTTTTATCTACTTGGGTATTGAAATGCAATGCTAAGCGATCAATAATGTAGGGAGAATCAAGCTTTTTAACTTTAATTGTGGTATTTGAACATATCGGGCATGATATATTTTTATTATGAGTTCGCTTTTTCATTTTTTTAATATTTCTGAATAATAATCATTTATAAATTTTTTGTGTTTATTCCAAACATAAATTCTACTTCGAATAATTATTCTATTAGCCTTTTGCTTAAATTCTTCTGATCTACTACTACCACTCCACCCTTCTTCAGAGACATACTTTATAGGAAACAAGCCATTTACAAATCCAGCTTTTAATCCTCTGATGCAATATTCAGGATCGTCATACCCATAAGGAGCAATATTTTCATCTAATAAGCCTATCTTAGAAAATAATTCCCAGGGAATTACATTTGGTCCATTAATTGCACACATTCGTTCATTAAAAGAGCCATATTCAGCTTGAGGAAAAGATTCATTGTCGTCAGGTCCTTGAATCATGTCAACAGTTTCAACCATTCGACTAAAATGTCCTCTTATTTTTGTTAGATTAAATTTATATTCAATTTTATTAGCTTTATTAATTTTTATAGTATCAATTATAGAAGTTCCTTTTATATTTGCTCCGTACCTAAATGAAATCACACCTAGTTTTCCTTTCATTTTTTTATATTGATCAACTATTTTTTTTTCCGTATCAAAATCTTGCAAAATTATATCATCCTGCATAATTATTGAAAATCCACTTTTAACGGTTTTTAAACCTGCATTAACCGAAAGTAACATATGTACATTTGGCATTAATATTTTCTCTGTTTTATGAGAAGAGTTTTTAATGAATTCATCTACAATCGCTTCAGATCGGTCAGTGCATCCATCCACAACTAATACAATTTTGCTTTCAGAAGAGGCGCTTTTTTCAATACCCTCAAGTGTTTCTGGAAGGATATCTTCCTTATTAAAAATAGGAACTATGTAGTTAAAATTATTTTTCATTTTTTGAATATAAATTATTAAAAATTTCTGTCTTAAGTTCAATTGCACTCTTTATACAAATATCCATATTGTAATACTCCCACTCGCCAAAACGCCCAATAGTATGAATGCTAATTTTATTCAAATAGTTTAAAACTATTTCTTTATTTTCTTTATAATTATCATCAAATATTACATAGGCATGGTTGGAAACATGATAATCTAATGGTTTCACTAGAAATGGATCCTTTTTACCATTCTCCGACATTTCTTCATAACTTTTCTCTCCAATGGCCTCGGTGATTGTATAGTTTATTTTTGGCTTAAAAAAGTTACCAATATGTATATAGCGATGGAAAATTGTATCAGAATCTGGCAAATAAGTCCAAGTGCGTTTAGTGGGGTTAGTTTCCCAAAGCATTGTACTTACTTTATTATATTTCAATTTTGCAGCAGATTTAATAATTGATTCTGGACAATTAAATATTAGCTTTGGTAATTCATTAATTGGTATTGTATTAATTATTTTATCATAATACAAATTGTCGTTTATTATCCATTTCTTAGTATTATCTTCAAAAGATATTGATTTCACTTCAATATTGCAACTTATGTTTAACCCTTTAGCTAAGTTATCTATAAAAGAGTTTTGATTATTTGTGTTGGGATAATAAAATTCTGAATGTGGCATTTTGTCTTTTGCAGTACCAATCAAAGATTGAAAAAAAGATTTAACATTCGGGATAGGCAGCTTGTCTTTAACCCAACTGGGATCCATTTCCTTTGGATCTCTATTCCATATCTTTTGGTTATATGGAATAAAATATTCTTCCGCCAAAGCATTACCAAACTTTTTTCTAAACCAATCTTCTAAATTTTCATACGAATTATCGTCGTTGGCATTTAGAAAATCTTTGACAATATTAATTGCTAATTCATTATCGAAGGAAGCTATCTGCTTAATTGCAAATTCAATTGGATAATTGATCTCATTGCCTTTAAATTTAATTGCAGCATCTCTTGTTATTTTATGCCATTTATCTTTATGCATAACATGTTGGAAAACAAAATCAAGCACATCCGGATATTTTGAATTAAAGCAATGGCCACCTGTCACATGATAACTAATTCCATTTACTGATTTTGTTCGGGCTATACCACCATGTATTGAAGATTTTTCTAATATTTCAACATCAAAATCTTCTGAAAGCAATTTACCAATGCTAAGACCAGTAATACCTGAACCTAATATTGCAATTTTCATAAATATTTATTTTTTAAAATGGTATTTATATTAGTGACAAAGAAATTACCATTTGAATATACCTTTTAAATTTTCTTTAGATAGTTGAAAGCAATCCTGTAACTAGGAATAATGTAGAATATTGAATATCCAATAATTGTAGCCCAAATAATTCCACTTACTCCAAAATTTAAGGATAGGACTATTTTTAATAGAACAGAGCTCACCGATGCCAATCCCACAATAAGTAACTGCTTCTTTATTAGAGGTCCTGAATTCAAGAAGGTTGACATCGCACCACCATAATTTGCAAAAAGTATAAATACATAAAAGCCAATTAGTAATGACCAGTTTGGTATAAAATCAGGACCTACCCATAATTC
>JABMPH010000503.1 GCA_013203805.1 Bacteroidota bacterium
AGGTTCGAGTCCTGTTGGGGCTACTAAGCATATTGATTATTAAGAACTTACAAATGTTTGAACATTTTTTGAACATTTTGTAGGTTTTTTTATTTTACTCCAGTCACTGATTTTCAGTATCTAATTTGAAAATTCGTTTCAATCTCTCCTTCCATTATAACCTTACATTCAAAATTTTACAACAAGCAGAGAAAATCGTTAAAGAGCAAAATTATTCATAAATTAGCTCTTATTAAAATCCAAAATCAACTCTCCGTTCGCTGGTACAGTTCAAGAATCCATAACTAAAAAAAGACATGAGTAATAAAGGAATTTTCGCAATATTAATAATAACATTGTTATTGTTCAGTTGTCAAAGTGAAAGCTTAACAAAAAATACTGTTAGCGATTCAAATAATGAAAAGCCTTTTATAGAAGTGAACAATACTGTATTTTCTGGCAAAAAATCGGTGTCAGAAAAGGAGAAAAAATATGCTATTGAAATTGTGTATTCCTCATTTAAACGTGCATCTGAACAGCTGGTAATCGAAGATGGGCTTTATAAATTTAACGTAAAAAAAGGAAAAGATATAGAAATTTCAGAACCGCTATTCAATATTTTTAATGGGATAATAACAGATACTAATAAGGGAATTCTGGAAATGCGAAAACAGGGAATTGATGCTAATGCAACTGAAGGTGCCCAAGTAATTAAAGCTGAAGACTGGGATTGGGAAGCTGTTTATGAATTATATAATAAGTATAATTAGTGGGTGATTTGAGTAGTATCTCTGTAAAATGCAAATCCCGCCCACCAAGAACCACGTCAATCGCTTAAATGTGAGCCACTTTCACAATCACCAATAATAGTTTAGTAGTAATATTTCCAATACTTTGCTTCGCCCCTCTCTCTTACATTTATGGTTCAATGAAAAACCGCAACCGTGGTTCCAACAGGGCGGGTTTTGCAACCAAAAACATTTTCATAAATTTGAATGTTAATTGTAAATTACAAGACCGACAAAAACCCGGCTGGCCTTGCCAAAAATAGTCAAAAATGAAAAAAACAATATCCTTTATCTTATTCCTGCAACTATGCCTGACCGTTTTTTCACAAGACTGGAATATTTATCCTTATAGTCCTGCAGGCAGTAAAATAACTTTTCCCGTCGATGAAGGAAGACATTCATCAGAGCCGGTAGAATGGTGGTATACCATGGGACATGTTACCGGAACAAGCGGGAAAAATTACAGCTATATGCTTAGTTACTTCTATTATCCGGCAAGTATATTCGATGGATTTAGAATTTTAAATATAAGTGATGATGACCTGGGCATATTCTTTCCTGAGACTAAACCTCTCAATTATACTGTTTTGGCTAGCGATCGTTTAAATATTGAAGCGGCTATATTTTTTGGTGGAACAGAAACCTGGAAAAACAGAACAGACGCAGGAGAAAATCCATTGCCATTCAAGTATAAAATATCAGCCGCTTCATCAACAGGTTCAATTAACCTGGAATGCGACGCATTAAAACCACCTCTGATTTTAGCAGATAGCGGATTTCTTTATCAGGGTGCTTCAGCTTATACCTATTACTATTCTCAAACAAAAAATGCAGTAAGCGGAAGCATTACATTAAATGGTGTTACCGAAAATGTTACCGGAACTTCATGGATCGACAGGCAGTATGGTACCTTTAATCCTTCAGATGGTCAGGAATATGAGTGGTTCGGTGTTCAGCTTTCCAATGGTATGGACCTGAATATCTATAATCTTTTTAATGAAAATAATGAAATACCAAATACTTTGGAATTCAGAATTCTTTCGGCATATGTTGATGAAACAACCCAATACACAACAACAGACTTTGAAATAGAACGTCTTAAATACAGTTATACACCGGATGAGCTAATGTGTTATTCTCAAAAATGGAGAATTACCTCTCCCATTAATGATGTTGATATAATTGTTTCAGCAGCACATTCAAATTATGAAGTTCAGTTGCCCTTTAGATTTTACGAAGGTCCCACAACCATTACAGGAACCGTTAAGGGCAATGCCGTAACAGGTATCGGCTTTGCCGAATTAGCTCATTCTTATGAGAAACCAACGATTCAAATAACAGAATTTGCTAATCTTGGGGATATATCCACACTGCTAAAATGGGAACCCAACAATCCTGATGATGGCAATCCTTTGAAATATGATTTGGAGTATAGTATAGATAACCAGCAGACATTCTTGCCAATAGCGGGGAATATTATTGATACTTTTTATATCTGGGATAGCCGGAATATATCGGAGGATAAAGAGGTCTGGTTAAAAGTTACCGGCTATTCTATTGATAATACGGTTAGTAATTTTAGCACTGTAAAATTAGTTCAACGTGATGTAGCTATAAATCAAATTGAAGATCATCAGCCAATAAATATTTATCCAAATCCATCAATCGGTCAATTTACTATTGAAGGGATAAATATTCGAGAAATTGAAATACTTGATGTTTGTGGTAAAATAATTTATTCGTCATCGATAAATCAAAGAAAAAATTCTGTTGACTTAAGTGCTCAGCAAAAAGGAGTTTACTTTTTGAAGCTAAGCACAGATGATGGTATAACAACAAAGAAACTTCTGCTTAAATAAGATAGTATCCGATTAAGATTCATAAATTAATTAGTGTTGTCCGGTAAAACTCATCAAACCTAAAAAGTCTCTGTGGCCCTCTGTGTTTCCTCTGTGATCCTCTGTGTAACAATAATTTAGAGAATTACACAGAGTTACACAGAGTTGACACAGAGTACCACAGAGAAAAATAACATCAACTTTCAAATTGTAAGAGATCTTATTGAAGAATACCGGCTTTTATTTATTGACTGGGTAGCAGGATTTGATAAATGGGATTATATAATCGATCGTTGGGGACTTTTTAATC
>JABMPH010000504.1 GCA_013203805.1 Bacteroidota bacterium
AAAAGAAAGAACAGCTTGAGGAATTAAATAAACAACAAGGATTGCTTAGCGAAAAACAAAAAGATTTAAATAAGGAGGATGATATTCAAAAGAACGAATTATTAATTAAAAATATTGATAAACTAAAAGCGAAAGTTGAAAAGAGTATTGAAGAAATTAATGAAAAAGGAAATTTAATTCAGTAATCCTTTAATTGTGTGAAACAAAATTAAAGCCCATTTGGTTGCAATCCAAGGCCACCTTCTTTGATAGTGAATTCTTTAATAAAGTCTGAACTAACCCAATAAATGTCAGGGTTACCATTTTGTGGCTGAGTTTGTAATTCTTCAAAAAATTCATACGATAGGTGACTGGGTTTTGATTGGTCAGATAAGCCTTTCGATGACATAAAAAATAAATATTTACCATCTGGAGATAGTGATGCCGACCATCCTCTGCCAAGATCCTTATTTATTTTTTCGCCCATATTTATTGGTTCACTCCAACTATCATTATAGTTTCTAAATGAGATGTAATAGTTTGTTCCTTCAACATCTTTCTCAACACCAATGGCTGGTATTATAATTAAACTTTCATCTGGCGAGATAAATGCATTGAAGCGATTTCGGCCACAGTTAACCTGTTCGGGAAGTTTTTCGGGTAAAGCATAGCTACCGTTGATATATTTTGATCTGTAAATATTGTTAATCCTACTCGGTTCCTCACGTGTAAAATATAAAGTTCCGGATTTTGTAAGTTATGGATAATATTCACCTTGTGATGTATTAATTGTTGAATCTAACAAAATGGGTTCGCCCCAATTCTCATCCTCCCTTTCCACCATCCATATATTCATGTTCTTAGCTACTGAAGAATCTCCTATCGGCTTATCGGAAGCATAAAAGAGTTGGCTCCCACCGTAACTTAAACAGGGTTCAATTACGATATAATTGGGCGAATTACTAAATGAGCATACTTGAGATTTATTCCATAAATTGTCTTCTCTTTTAGCGCACATAACAGATGCGAAGCTGTAATCAGATGTTGTGGATGTAAAGTATATTTCGTTTCCATTGGGAGAAATAGTTATATCGCGGTTGGTTAGACCATTTGAGACGATACCGGGAGCAAATAATATTGGATCTAACCCAGGTAGAGTTTGACCTAAATACTCTCCCGTAAGAATTACTTCATTTTCATTAAATATTGGTTATACTTATTTAATATGTTTGTTACTCATGTTAATTCGTTTTATCGATATTGAAAAATAACAAAATCAAAAAATTACCTCATTTTAATTTGCTCATAGATTTTTCGATAATTTGATGCATGTTTTTCCATATCTTTTTTCTTTAGCTCATCTTCAAAAAATCTAAACTCCCTATTATTCAGATAGTAACTGTTTGTTTGTTTAGTCATAATTTTATCTGAAAGATTTTCTGCTTCTTTTTTCCCTGAATCGATCATTTCCTTGAATATTGCAAATGCCCCTGATTTTTTAGGAAGCTCATATTCTTTACCATACAGTACAGCTAGTATTCGTGATACCATGTAGTTGGGCCATTTTATAACGATTTGACGTTTATACTCTTTTGTGTTTCTCAAGGCGACTATGAAAACGGTATCTTTTTCAATTCTCTGTGTATGACTGCCAAACCCGTTTATGCTACCATCTAAACTATTCGATCGGATATGCTTCAACCCTTTGCCAATACTACACTTTTGATAATGCCATCCATAACTATTAAAAAATAGATCCTTGGATTTTTCATTAAGTAGTTTATCTGAATAAAGAGCTTTATCAAATAAATACAAATCTTCAACAGTTGAAAGCAGTTGGCCGGCGCCCAAACAAAAAGACATATCAAGAAAAGAAGCTTCTTCAAGGCCAGTAAAATAATTATAGTTATACCCAAGGGCTCTTTTCTCTATTTGTTGTGATGTTACATCCTCCAGAGTATTTTTCATTCCTGCCGGTTGACAGATCTTTTCCTGCAAAACTGCATTGTACGATTTTTCGCTTACATTTTCTATTACCAATCCCAACAAGGCATATCCAAAATTGCTATACTCCCTTCCTTTTCCTGGTTCATATACAAGTTCTCTTTCTGCTATGCAGTTGAGTAGTCGATCACGTGAATAGTATTCTTTTTCAATATCTATCAAATTCGCAATTCTAGATTCACCTGTAATTCCTGCGGTGTGTGTGAGTAATTGATGTATTGTAATATTCTCCCCTTTTTCTTTGGGAAATTCTGGTAAATAATCCGTTAGTTTTCCATATAGTTTGAGTTTACCTTCTTCAACAAGTTGAAGGATAAGCATGGCGGTAATGGGTTTGGTGAAAGAAGCAATTCTGAATTTTGTATCAAGGGTATTTGGAATACTGTCTTCAAGATTTGAATAACCAACAGCGTTTTTATAGATAATATCGCCCTTAACTGCAATAAGAACTGATCCTGAAAACTGGCCGTTTTTTTTCAGAGCGAATATAATCTGGTCAATTTCTTGTACCTGATTTGGGGATTGAGATAAGGAAGGATCGTGAGATAGGTATTTCCAGCCAATCCATATCATTATCACTATAGCAATAATTATAAATGGGATTATTTTAAAATTCTTCATTTACTCATTCTTGTTGTTTAACTTATCAAGTTTTTTTTCAAGTCTGTTCATTTGTTCCAAAAGTCTTTTGTAACGTTTCGACTCCTGGGTGTTATGAATAATAACCTGGAAGAAAACCACCACTAAAAGTATGATGAGAAAAGTTATCCCAACATTGGGGACTGTCATTATTAACTCCATTTTTTATGTTTTTAGTTAAATGAAAATTATTGTCGTAGATAAATAGGCTATTCTCGTAAGGTCTATACTTTTTAACTGCTCCTCATCAAGAGATAAGTTGTTCCTATATTCCACAATTTTTCTTAAAATTCTTAATTGTACTGTCTAGAAATTTTCAAGCATATTATCCAATTGAATTTCTATGTCATGAAGCATATTTGCAGTATTTTTAATTATCTTAATTTGCTGTATTTCCAGCATGATTATCCGAATAAGAATTCCAATAAATACTATTATGACAAATATTATTCCTATATTCATGATTTCCGGTTTTAAATTAAACGCTTTTCGATTATTAGTAAAAAGTCAATTTTTTTTGATAAGCCATATATCTGACCTATGGTAGTTCTCTTGATATTTGGAATAATTGATACAACTTCACCCTTGAGTGAATTAAGGAATAATTCAAGGTTTTGCGAATCGTTTTCCATATCGATATCTATGCGGTGAACTTTATATTTCATGTCATTATTTTTTTAGAATTTTTAAATAATTTGTTGTGGTGTTATTTTCGATAATCAACAGATAGATTCCCGGATTAAGTATTTGCATATCCTCACTGTGATTTTGATCAGTGATGATAAAATTTTTCACTTTTTCACCAAGCTGGTTGTAAATTGTTACTTTTTGATTTTCATTATTTATTGACTGTTTGATATTTAGTACCATACCAACAGGGTTAGGGAATATTCTAAGCTCTTTTTTTGGCTTATTGTTTATCCCAACAGTTAGATTCTTGATGCATCGAACGGAGTATCTAAAATCTTTAAAATAAGTATATGTGTGGAGGGCTTCATCCTCAAAATTTAAATATCGGTATTTAGCATAGACCGAGTTAGCTTGTGTTGAACTCCATATTACATTATACATGCCCAAAAATTGATAGTGAGTATCGTCGTATTCTCCGGCAGGAAGAGCTGTAAAACCACTTTCATTTGTGGCACCGGAATTTGGTAACATCCAATGATCTGTTCCCGATTCTTTTAATTTTCCTCCCGCAAGGTTGTTACCCCCTAAGAAATTTCCAAGATCAGTCCATTCACCATCCGATGGTATATGCCATCCATCAGGACAAATTCCTTGTGATTTTTCTTCCGTAGAATAGTTCATGGAAGCATCCCAGGTATAAAGCCTACCATAAATATTAGCTAAACTATCATCATCATTATACGACCAAACTTCTGTAATAACCGATCCATCAGGATAATGCAACACTTTCAAATCTTGTTGTAACCATGTTTGATTCCCAATTACGATAGTGTTATATATGTTTCCATCAATATCCGTAACTATTTGTGCAAATGCTGTGATAGTAAGTGCACAAAAAAGCACTGAAAGTGAAATTGATAAATTATTTTTCAGTTTATGTAGTAGGCTCATATTAATGAGTTTTGGTTTAATTTATTGCTAAATTGGTACAGATATTCCCAAAAGTCAAATTAAATATACGATCACCTTGATCCACTATATAAGCATGTGTTTTTAAGTGTTAACCTGATTCTGTCGATATAATTATAGCGGTTATTGGGATTTGATAGCTGTTGGTCGATTATTGCTATAATTATTTGAATATAATGTATTTATGCTTTACATTTGCTGATATATGAATAAAATAAACACATATTCTTCCAACCCGGTAATCCGAATTCTATCGCATGTAATATTTTGGATTGCTTATATATTGTTCTTCTTTCTACAGTATAAATTTTATAGTAAAGAATTCGATTCTCTTGCTGCAATATCCAGTTTGACATTAACAGCTACTGTAGACATATTAGCTGCTTATTTTACGGTGTACTATTTATTGCAACGTTTTCTTTTTAAGAAAAAATATGTTCTATTTTCAGCACTATTTTTAATTTCAGCTGCTTCGGCAATATTATTGCAAAGAGTGCTTCTATACTATATTTCGTATCCCATTTTTTATAGTGATATGATGCATGAAACTAGCTCCTTCTGGTATATAAATCCTTTTTATTCCTTCTTTAATATTTACACTGTTGTAAGCCTTTTTGCTGTAATCAAACTGATGAAATACTGGTTCAGGAATCAGCAGTTAAAAACCGAACTCGAGCAAAAGAACAAAGCCAGTGAATTAGCCTTACTACGTACTCAATTAAGTCCTCATTTCCTTTTCAATACCTTAAATAATATTGATGCTCTTATTAGCTCAGATCAGGAAAAGGCATCTGATGCTGTTATTAAATTATCGGAAATAATGCGTTTTACACTGTATGAAGCAGTTAGCGACCGTGTTTCACTTGAAAAAGAGATAACCTATCTTGAAAACTACATCTCCCTTCAACAATTAAGATTGAAGAATCCATATTTCGTGAAATTTGATAATAGTTCAAATTGTGCCGGAATGAACATCGCCCCAATGCTTTTTATCCCCTTTGTTGAAAACGCATTTAAGCATGGATTGAAAAATATTGTTGCTCCAGGAATTGAAATTTCTCTTAATTGTGATGATGGCATAATTAGTTTTGAGGTTGTTAACAGATATAGTATAATTGAGGAGCATAATAAAGATGCTACCTCGGGTATTGGACTCGCTAATACCAAAAAGCGATTAGAACTACTTTATCCAGAAAAACATAAACTTGAAATAAGAAAGAGCGCTGGTATTTACAAAGTAAACCTTCAAATTTTCCCTTAATAATTTGCGGTAGTTTTTATTGTGAGTTAGGTTTGTAATTTTTATTCGCCATGCAATCTGGTAACTTATTATATTTGTCTTAAGTAAATTAATAGTACTATGAAAATTACATGTATAGCTATTGACGATGAGCCACTTGCGCTACAAAAGATGCATGATTATATCCTACGGGTTGGATATCTGGATTTGCTTGCTGAATTTGATAATGCTCTGGAAGCCTTAGAGTTTTTGAAATCGAATAAGGTAGATTTAGTTTTTCTGGATATTCAGATGGAAGAACTAACAGGTATCCAGATGATTGAAGCAATGAAGGACAAGCCAAAGGTTATATTAACAACCGCCTATCATGAATATGCAATTAAAGGATATGAACTTGATATTTGCGATTATTTACTAAAGCCGATCCCATTTTCCAGATTTCTACAATCTTGCGAAAAAATTCATAGCATGTTAGATAGTGAGAGTGACAAAGAGTATAAGCCAATTATGGCTGGTGAAAAATCTGTAACTGATGAATTCTTCTTTCTGAAAAATGGTAGTATTACACAAAATGTGAAATTTGACGATATTCTCTTTGTTGAAGGCATGAAGGATTATCTTAGAGTACATACATTCACTGACAAAATAATGACACTCTTAAGCTTTAAAAAGCTTGAGCAAACTCTAACATATCCACGATTTGTTCGAATTCATAAATCATATTTAGTTGCGGTTGATAAAATTACCAGCATTGAAAGAAACAGAGTAACAATTGGTAAAGAAATACTTCCAATTGGTGAAAGCTATCGCCGCCAGTTTTTTAAAGTAATTGATGATAAAAAACTTTGACCTGAAAAGCATATCCATTAAGTAAATGACTGAAAATATGGAAATAATAATTGAAGTTTGCGCAACATCAATAATGTCGGCTATAGCTGCTGAAAAAGGCGGTGCAAAACGAATTGAGCTTTGCGATAATATACTTGAAGGAGGAACAACTCCCAGCGCAGGCATGATTAAGATGGCAACCGAAAAATTGAATTTGGATGTTTGTGTACTAATACGCCCTCGGGGTGGGGATTTCCTATATAACAATATTGAGTTTGAACAAATAAAACAAGATATCATAATTGCCAAACAACTAAATGCTAATGGAGTTGTTACAGGTATTCTGGATAAATATGGTTTAGTTGACATGGTTAGGATGGAGGAGCTGATTAGCTTAGCACAACCGATGCGGATGGTATTTCATCGGGCATTTGACATGTGTTCTGATCCGTACAAAGTACTAAATCAACTAATTGAGTTAAAAGTTGACAGATTGCTTACCTCCGGACAAAAAAACACTGCAGTTGAAGGTGCTGAACTTATTTGTGAATTAATATCCATAGCGGGTGGCAGAATAGAAATCATGCCAGGTTCAGGAATTAATATCGGTAATTTTCATGAGCTGATGCAAAAAACAGGTGCAACAAACTTTCACCTTACAGGGAGAAGTAAAGTTAGTAGCGGTATGGATTATCAGCAAAATTTAGTTTTATTAAATAGTATTAATAAGGATGCTGATTATACGTGGCAGGAAACAGATGCTAATATAATTAGAGAAATTGTTAGAATTGGCCATACCAAATAAAAGCTCTTTCTCAATAAAAAAGCCACAGATTCACAGATTAAGGGAAAAAGTATAAGGAGTTCAATTAGAGCCCCTTATACTTTATTAATTTATTGCTCTTATACCTATTGTGATTTCTTAAAACCCACTTAAAGTACTGATTAGTTCACAACAATTCGTTTTACTCTCCCATATTGTGCAGTTCCTAATCTGATAATATATGCACCTGGTTTGGCAAACGACATATCCAGATCATATACGTACATGCCATTGTTATTTTCCACTCTGTTCTCAACCAATTTCTGACCAAGGACATTATGCAGATTAATAATAAGTGTTTCGGTAATTTCTGTTGATCGCATTGATATTTTGAATTTATTATCACCCAATGTACTAACAACCATATCAGTATTGCTAAAAGGTGCATCTTCAATACCTATATATAGAACAATATCTGCCATATAATCTTCTGTTTCACCATATTGGGTTCCTTCACATGCGTCTTCAGGAACAGGGCTATTCCAATTTGCTTTTGCACGCATTAAATGATGTCCAAGATTAACACCATCGTGGATTTCCAAAGGCATTGTTTCAGTGAAAACACCACCTCCCTGACTAGGCGCCATTAAATAATTGTTAACTACAATTTCGTCTTCCTCGAAAACAAAGTTGTCATTAAAATCTATCCACACCATAATATATTCATCACCATAATGTGTTGTTACTGTTAAATCTGTAGTGCTGTTATTTGCAAGCTCGGTTATTAGTTCGGTATAATCTCCATATCCATTTGGTGAGCAATCAGTTTCATTGTCAATTGTTCCAAGTTGAAACAGATAAAATCCATCACCTTCGGTACAGTTGGCTTCAGGTTGGCACATATTTTTTGTAATAACAACATTTGTTGTATCGTTGAATCGATCGGCATCATTTGGTAATGAAGTGTAGGATGAAAGTAGATAATCACCAATCTGAGAGAAATCGCCTGTTTGTGAAAAGGTGAAATTTATCTTATCGTTCATACTTAACGGGCCGGGAACTTGTTCGGTAATGATATTGTCATCAAGATTATATGTTACGTTGAAGTTCGACTGATCTGCAGTACCGAAATTCTCAACTGTAACAGTTATTTCCTCATCAGCTGTTAAATTGTTACCCGAAACAGGTGAAATAATTCCAACTACACCAATATCATCAGGATACATATAAAATACACTTTTTGATATTGTATCGTTGTCGAGAAATTCATCGGTGGCTAAACTTGTATAAGCTGTTATTTCATAAGTTGTACCAACGATACCAAGGTTTGCAGTTGTTGTAAATGTATATTGCTCTGAAGCACCTGAACCTAATGGTCCGGCAAGGATTTCATTTACAATATTAGCTCCATCAACCATATAACTAACCGGGATATTTGACTGTGATTCTTCACCATAATTAAAAACTGTAATTGTTACGGGTTCCGAAGGTGAAAGCTCACCGTTAACCGGAGAGTCGATATTTGTAACACCTACATCATTGGCAAAATCAGAAGCTATTTGGAAAACACCTACCACGTCAGTACGTTGATTATTAACGAAATACTCGGCAATATGCCAAAAAGTTTTATCGTTAGATGGGTCGAGTGAAATTTGAACATAATCAGCTAATCGATTTGAACCATTATTGGATGTACTTTGAGCAATTAAAGTTTCATCAATTGTCATTTCACCAAGGGGATCGGCAGCATATCTGCCCGTATAATTAATTGCAATTTTCTCGGTTTCACTGCAGGTAGTATAGCCCATTCCAATATTTCCTTGTCCGTCCATAACCATGGAGCCTGAAAAAGCATGTTTACCCGATACAGGAGAAATATAAGTTCCTTCCTGGTAGATTGTCCATGGGTCGCCATCATTAGCCTGACGAAATTCATACCAGCGTATACCTGCCAGTTCATCACTTGAGCCATCAGTATCAACAACAAAGTTGAAGATAGCTGAATTATAACCAGGGAATCTTCTGTATTGAGCCTGGTTCATTATTGTTGCTTGTAGTACGTCTTGATCCGGTCCACTGGGTTGAGGAACATTAGAAAAGGAACCTCCGTCGAATACAGAAATAAATGGAGCAGTTAAAATTTCTTCAGGATCACTTATCGTTGAGTTTGCAATATCTGTCCAGTCAACGTTTACAGTCCATAATTTAATATGATCGGTTGAAACACCCGACCAGGCATCGTCTTACATATATACTACAGATGCACCTCCTGCCGGAGGCAAGTCATCGTTAGTTACATTAAAAAATTGTGGACTATAAAAACCAGATGTAGTAATACCCGGCAACGGAAATGCCACAAATTGTGATGCATTACCTAGCAGCATTTCTTCACGTTCAACTACAAATACTTTATCATTATCATTTATATTGGCTGTAACATAGTATCCATCAGACCAAACTGAGAACTTTGTGTAGTCGGGAAATGCACCAGTACCAAAGCCTGTTGTGTAAATATACCAACCATCGTTAACAGGGTCGGTACCCTGACAGACAGCCATATTAAATCCATTTGGATTTCCATCAAATTCAGTAATCACAAAACGGTCAGCTTCGGCATCATAAAACACAATAGGATCTCCAATGGCATTTCCTGGAAATAATGTTGCAAGTGATGCAGCATCAGTTAAAGGGTTTCCATCTTTGTCAAAAATTCGAAATCCTATGTTCCATGCAGCTACAAAATGATCTGGGCCCGCAGCTCCAGTTGGGTCTGAAGGTGTGTACGAAGATACGTTGGCATCAAAAACAAAAAGTGGTTCTTTACCACTGTGTTTTGTAGATGATCCGGTTTTTAATACTAGAGGATCATCGCCCAAGGGCAAGCCTTTGCCCGGTACAGTTTTATTTGCTCCTCTTCGTTTGGGAGGCCCTAATTTTGGCCCTTCGTTTGGATCTATTCCGATAAATGTTCCATCAATTATCTGTTGAGCTATGCTTGGAATAAGTATAGGTTTGTCAATAATTCCGTGAGTACTTGGTTTTGTAAGATTGGCTTTTTGAGCAATAGCATTTGATGAAAAAATCATCAAAGTTGAAACTACTAGCAGTAGTGCAATTTTCTTCATACTGATGGTGTTTTAATTAATCGATTATTAGACATATATAAGTGCAGATGGTTGCCCAAAAATATGCAAAGTAAATAAATAATTAGCTGCCTATGCATTAGTTTATAATTTAACGACAATTTAACAATTGTATGTCTTTGTTTGAATGTGGTTTACATTATTTTTTAATAACCTTGAAGGTGCTAACAATTTCTCCATCATTTATTACAAAAGAATATACTCCGGCCGATAAACTATGAAGGTTGATTATTTCTTCTTTCTCATTAATAGTAATATTAAGAAGTACTTCTCCTGACATATTCTTCAAGGCTAGATTTCTCTCCCTTCCTTCAGGGAAAACTAAATGTAACTCATCGGTAGTAGGGTTTGGATAAATAACAATTGCTTCTGAAACATTTTCTCCAAGTCCAACAGGAATTAGTATATAATCAGTTTTTACTTCGGTGCTTGAACCTCCTGTAACACTTACCTCAAGTGTTACAGTGAAGTTACCCGGTGAAAGGTATTCATGTGATGGATCTTTTTCTGTAGATGAGCCACCGTCACCAAAATTCCAATCCCATGTGTTAATACTACCAATCGATAGGTCGGTAAAGGAAACAAGCAAAGGTGCTTCACCCATTGTGGGAGTTCCTTCAAAATCTGCAATGGGTGCTGGTTCAATAACAGTAATATAGTCAGCCTTCTCAATTGTATTGGTTCCTCCAGGACCTGTGACAGTTAGTGAAACGTTATAAATACCAGCAGCTAGGTAGGTATATACAGGAAATTGAAATGTTGATGTGCCACCTTCACCAAAGTCCCACTGCCATGTATTAACGCTATCTATTGATAAATCGTTAAAACTAACTATTAATGGTGCTTCACCATTTGTAGGAGTTCCTTCAAAATCAGCTGTGGGAGCTGGCTCAATGGCACTTATATATCCAATCTTCTCATTTGTATTGCTTCCTCCGGGGCCTGATACAGTGAGTGAAACGTTATAAGTGCCAGCAGCTATGTAAGTATAAACAGGATTTTGGAGTGTAGATGTTCCTCCATCACCAAAATCCCATGTCCATGCATTAACACTATCAGTAGATAAATCAGTAAAACTAACCTCCAAGGGAATATCACCTGATGTTGGAATTCCTTCAAATTCAGCTATTGGTTCAGGGTAGGTTACAGTTATATAATCAGTTTTTGTAGTTGTTTCGGTATTTGTACCGTCAGATACTTCAAGGGTAACATCAAAAGATCCTTCAATGTTATACTGAATAGCAGGAGGAGTTTGTCCTGTAAAAATTGGAGGAGTACCCTCTTCAAAAGTCCAGTTCCATGATGTGGGTGAACCAGTTGAAATATCTGTGAATACAACACTCTCTCCTATTTCAATATTTGTATTGTCGGCCGTAAAATCAGCAGCTAATGGGGATGTAGCAGAATAAAGATCCGATTCCCAAAGACCTCTACCATAGGTAGATGCTCTTATTAAACTATTAGTTGGATCAGTATCATAATATATGTCAAGTTCAGTAACAACAACATTTGGTAAATTATTGAAAAATGGAGTCCAGGTTGCACCCCCTAATTTCAAATATACACCAACATCCGTAGCAGCATACAACTCAACTTGAGTAGTGTTTTGTTTGTTTTGAATTACACAGTTAGTCGGTATTGATGGCAATCCACTTGATATGTCTGTCCAGCTCGATCCTCCATTTGTTGATTCATAAACACAATAGCTATTATATTCGCCCATGGATACCCAAATTGTATTTGGATTGTCATTTTTAACACTTATGTAAGTTATATTAGATGAGCCTGTGGGTAGTGAATTTGTAATATTCGACCAATTGGTTCCACCATCGGTTGTACTATATATGGTTCCAGTGGTTGCAGCATAAATATAATTTGAATTTGAAGGAGCTACCGTTAATGAACGAAGTGTACTACCTCCCCATGAACTTAATTGAGTCCAGCTATTTCCTTGATTGGTTGATTTCCATACATCTTGGAAACCTACATATAGGGTATTACTGGTATTAGGATCCTGAACATATGGAGTAACCCAAGCGGCATTACCTGATATTCCGCCATCGATTTGTGTTGAGGAAGCCCAGTGATTCGTAGTTCTGTGAATACTACCATAATATAAAGATCCATATTGTGTTTGTTCGTTTGAATAATCGATAAAACACTCCATTCCGTCGCCTCCAATAACATCGTCCCAGATTGATGAAAGCAGAGCTTTTGTACCATTGTCCTGAAGTCCGGTTATAACATCTGCAGAAGTAGTTTGAGCAACGCCAAGTCTATACATCTGGCTAATTACCATCCCATTAGTATGGTGTGACCATGTTGATCCACCATTTGATGTGCTGTATAATCCACCATCGTTACATTCAAATAATGTTGATGTTCCATTTTGAAAAGCCAGATTATGTTTGTCAGCATGTACCGTGGTAGCATTACCACCGCATGTGCTCGACCAGTGGTTATTTATATTCCATGTTGAACCTCCATCTATTGACTTCCAGTTATTAACTCCGCCAATGAATACAGTGTTTTCATTTGTTGGGTCAGCAGCTATACACAGGTCGTACCAGCCTTGTCCACCACTATCGCCACCGCTACAGGACCAGCCGAGTAGGTTAATTCCATTATAAACAACTGAAAAATTTGACCCTGAGTCAGTTGATTTGTATATCCCAAACAATTCACTATTTGATGAGGCTATTAAAGCATAAACAATTGTTGGGTCGTTCAGAGATATGGACAATTCGGTTCGTTTTCCACTAGTAGCCAACGTTTGTGACCAAGCAGTTCCACTATTGATACTTTTGTAGATGTCTCCTTGTTTTGTACTTCCGTAGATAATACTTGATACACCCGGTTTAAACTCCATGTCAATATAGATATTACTTGATATAACACTCCAGCTAGCACCACCATCAGTACTTTTGTATAATCCAACAGAAGTAGCCGCATAGAAAATATTATTATCAATGGGATCGACCAATAATCTGTTAATCAATCTATTTTGACCGGGAGTAAAAACAAGGCCTGTGTTTGACCAAGTTGACCCACCATCTGTGGATTTAAGAACTCCAACAGAATATGTATCAGATGCATCTCTATCCCCGGTAGCTATATAAACAATATCATCGCCCGTTGTGGGTAAAACAATGATATCGCTAATTCCAATGGCATCAATTTCATTAGCTTGTACTATCCAACTGGATCCGCCATCGGTTGTTTTCCATACACCACCTGAAGCAGCACCAACATACATTGTGTTATTATCTGTAGGATGAAATCCAATACAATTTAGTCTTCCTAATCCAGCATAACCACCAGATGAAGTACTTGGCCCCATGCTTACCCATTGACCGGCAGGGCTTTTTTGATAGTTTGATGAAAGTACTATTTTTTTATATTCTTCCCATGCAGATGTATTAGGAAATGCTCCTGTGGTTGGGTCAACTCTGTTTTCCCAATACCATTCCCATCGTTTAAATTGTTTCCAGCCACCGGCTTTTATTTTTTCTCCATTCTCAATGTAGTAACCTCTTTCAACATTTTTAGGTGTCCAATAATCGTTAAATGCCTTCTGTATATCGAAGAATGACAGTTTCCCATTTTCAACCTTTTCTTGAGGAAGAAGTGAGTTCCATGGTTGCGCTTGTGTGTTTCTTCCTACAATTGTAATAACAACTATAATTAGAACTGTTAATACTCTTCTCATTTGCAATTTTTGTTGGTTAGTTACGCCGTAAAAATAATACAATTTTAGAGTTCGTGTAAATATGAGTCAAATTTGATCTTAATGTTTTATTCACAATAAAACATATAGTGAATTAATTACAAGTTAGGTTGCTGGAATTCTAAATCTGATATTTGTATATTCAGAAAAAGGATTCGGGAAACTTTACTCCAGACGTTGAGCTAAGCCGGGTGTAAAAATATCATTCATATCAATAACCAAACTACGCGGTTGTCTATAGAGTGCCATCCCCCGAGATCCATATTTTGACGTGGTTTTAAGGACAATTAACATAATAGTTGAGGTCATAGTTTGCTCATCAAAACTAACTATTTAAGTACGACCATCATTTTAGTTTCTATTTGATTATTCCCGGTTTGCAACGAATAGTAGTATATACCTGCTGGATAATTATTGGCATCTAAAACAACTTGATAGTTACCTTCTTGTTGAAATTTATTAACCAATGTTGTTATTTCTCTACCAGAATAATCAAGAATTCTGAGATGAACAAAATCTGAACTATTAATTATATAACTAATTGTTGTAGAACTGCTAAAAGGGTTTGGGTAATTTTGTTTTAAGCAAGATGGTTGTGAATCCTGATTGTTGTCGGACAATCCTGAAATAATCCAATCTATAGGTTGCCGGTAAAATCCACCGTTATAATTAATATTGGATTTGCCTGATGCTGTTGCAATAAATAGTTCGTCGGCGGTTGCTGTTCCACAAATTACCTCTCCAGGCGTAGAAATAGGAGTAAAGTTCATTATGTCGGTTGTTAGATAGGATGTTTCGCCCAAAACAAAAATAGTAAAGGTGCCATCAGGGTTAATTTTTAACACCAATAAATTGAACTTCTCATCAGCAATAAGTGTTACCCAGTTGGCTCCTTTGTCTATGCTGTAATAACAACCTGCATGGGTAGTAATAAATGAGAGTGTGCTTAGTTGCATTACACCAGTAACAATAAGTTGATCACCTGTTAGACCATTATTGCCAGAAGTCCAATAGTTGAAGTTGTCATCGGAATAATAAACTCCGGCGTTGGTACCAAGAATAATTCTGCTGCTATCTCCAAAAAAATAACCTGCTAACTCGTTTATGTAGAGCGCATCATTTGCTAAACCATTATTTGCTGCTGACCAGGGACCATCCAATTCAGGCCCTGTATAAAAACCACCGCCATTTGTGCCAACCACAAAATCTTTGTCATTGTTATCACCTCCAACATAATATAAACTAATATCAGTATTACCAAGTCCGGTTGAAGCTGGGGTGTAAGCTGATTGATCCATAGTGTAGTAGGGGCCATTGTTAGTCGACACAAAAAGCATTGGCCCTGGTCCTGGCATAACATCGTTAACATATTTATTTGCTAAATTACCACTGATATCAACCCACGAATTTCCCAGATCCTCAGTTTTAAAAATCCCATCACCGGCAAAACCAACCAATACACTATCTGCAGTACATGACATAGAAGTAGGCTCTGTTGTCGTATTTCCTACTGTGATTTGAGTCCATTGGCCGTATACAACAATGGCCATTGAAGTACAAAAAATAAAGAGTAAAAGTTTTTTCATAAGGCATAAATTTAAATTAGTTAGTAATATTATATTGTACATTTCTAATGATCAAGAGCTTTCTAATTTTAGTCGGATTCAAAAATTAGTGCTGTCCCGTCAGACTCTTGCTAGATTGGGGAAAATCAGGAATCCATCTATTATAATACCACCATCATTTTTGTTGTGGTAAAATTATTGCCGGTTTGTAACGAATAATAATATACCCCTGATGGCAGGCCATTGGCATCGAAAACAACAGTGTAATTTCCAGCTTGCTGATGTTTATTAACTAATGTCTTTATTTCTTTTCCTGAATAATCATAGATTCGAAGTTGAACATATTCGGATAGCTTTATGGAATAGTTTATTCTGGTGGTACTTTTAAATGGGTTTGGATAATTCTGATTCAGTACACAACTTGATGGAATACCAGAATAGTGTTCAATACCAACCAATAATTGCTCCATTGGCCTACTATACAATCCTCCATTGTCTCTACCATTTTTTTTACTTACCGTAAAACCAACATAGAGATTAACTGAATCGGATTGTGCAGCGGTAACCTCACCCTCCATACCTCCAAAATCCATTTGGTTCCATGTTATGAAGTCTTCAGTGGAATAGCCATTCTCACCAAAAGCAAAACATAAAAATCCACTTGGCGAGATATCAGTATTGATATAATAGGCTACATTAAATTTTTCACCATCTATTACCGGTTGCCAGGGATCGGTTAAATCCATAGCATAATATAGTCCACCATCTGTGGATATTAAATAAAAGCCGATATAAGTAATATGGTTAACTTTCAGGGCATCGCCACTTAAACCATCACTCGAAAGTGTCCATTCAGTATCACCAAATGAAGCATAATAGGCACCCCCTTCGGTTGCAAGCCATGCGAATGTTTCAGCAATAAGTCCATAATTAACAAACAATCCATCACCTGATATTCCTGCATTTGATGGTGACCAATCATAAATAAACGGTGAAGTGTATTGTGCTGTAAAGATTCCATTACCATTGCTCCCAACAACTGCATCACCAACCAAGTCCCAACCTTCACCGGCTCCACTCCAGAAGTTGACATTATTATTGGTCAACCCTGTACCATTACAGTCGATATAACCGCCATTAACACTTATAAATGGACCTCCATCTGTAGACACAGAAATAGGATCAAACTGTCCACCACGATAATCAATTCTATTTACAAAAAGGTTAGGTAGTGTTCCTGACATTTCAGTCCAGTTTTCACCCTGGTCATATGTTAGGAAGATGCCTCCTCCGTAAGTACTTACCACCATTGTATCTACCCAGTTAATTATTGTGGTTGGTGGATAATCGGGTAATCCGTTATTAATTGGATCACTACTGTTTAATATCTCAATATTTAGAACATTAGATATTATTTGAAATTTGTTATTTGGAGCTTGCAAAACGTGATTTATTCGTAATCCAAAACTCTGGATTTTCAATCCCTAGTGGTTTATTTTGTAATACCATTTTTAATTAGGTTCTTCATTAAGCTTTGTTCCTGATACATTGTTAGTATTATTACCTTCATGTTGGGATATTTTTTAAGAAGAAGCTCAGATGCTTGCAGTCCATTCATAATCGGCATTTCCATATCAATTATACAGAGGTCAGGGACTGATAATTCCACAAAGTCTATGAGTTCTTTCCCATTTTGTGCTTTGCAAACAACATTTAAATTTAGTTGGGCTTCTATCAAAGTAGAAATACCATCTAAAAACAAAGCATGATCATCTGCAAGTGCAATATTATATATCTTATCCATTGCCCAGATAAATTTTAATAGTAGCGGTTGTGCCAGTATGTGAATGCGATTCCATATTTAAATTACCATTGATGGTTCTGAGCCGATTGGTAATATTCATAATTCCTATTCCTTCTTTTTTATTGTCATTGGGCATACCCTGGCCGTTGTCCTGCACTATGAATATGCAATTGTTATCAATCTTCATTAATTGTATGTCAACTTGGGTTGCATTTGAATGCTTTAAGATATTGTTTATCAATTCCTGCGCTATTCTATAAAGTCCTATTTCTATATTTTGAGGAAGCCTTGTTTTTAAGTTATAATGTTCGAACTTGCACTTTATCGAATTGCCGGCAAAACTTTTGTCGATAATATCCTGAAGGGCATCCACAAGCCCGAACTGTGTTAATGATTTTGGCATCATTTGATGTGAAATTGACCTTGTTTCGTCACCAACATCAGTTATCATCAAACTGATTTTACTTAAATCTTTATCAAGTTTTGGGCTTACTTCCAATATTTTAGAAGCAATATTTTGAAAGTGGAGTTTTATTGCGCTTATTTGCTGACCAACACCATCATGCAGGTCTTTGGCAATTCTGCTACGCTCTTTTTCCTGTGCATCAAATATTGCCCTAATCCCCGACTCACGTTCACTTATTATTGCAGCATCCTGTGCCACCTTTAGTTTGCTTTTTTTGCGTTGATATACAAATAGCACAAAGAATATTGCGGCAATACCAATGCTTAATATGATAATAATTAACCTGTTACGATTTGATATTATAATTTCGGCAAGGGCATTTTCCTTTTCAAGCCGATCCCTGTTTGCGATTTCAGTGAGCAATTGGTTTTCTTTTTGTTCTGTTTCATATCTTACGCGCATATTGGCCACCTGGGATGTGTTTTCTGCATTTAGGATCGAGTCTTTGAGTTGACTATAAGCGCTGAAATACTGAAGCGATTTCTCGTACTGCCCCAATTTTGAATATAGTTCATGATTTCTGAAATAAACTTCAGTTAAAAAATCTTTTTGTTTGAATTTTTGTGCGAAATAGAGAGCGCTGTCCAAGAGTATCTTAGCTTTATGGTATCTGTTTGTGTTGATGTAAATATTGGCAAGGTTGGTATATGAATTTGTTTTTACTGATTCATTATTAATATAGCTGATTGCTTCAAGAAGATATTTTTCGGCCTCAACATAATTTTTTTGCTGTACATAGGTATTTCCAATGTTTGATAACCATTGAGATAAATAAGTATTTTCATCGCACTCTTTAAATATTTCAATGGCAATTTGATTGTAGTAATGTGCACTGTCGAATATCGACATCTCATCAAATGCAATTCCAATTCTTCCGTAAATTAGCCCAAGTAAAGATGGGTCGTCGACATTGGGGGTCAAAAGCAAAGCTTTTTTTTGCCATTCGATTGCAGTTGGGTTATCACCCATCTTGTTATAAATATGACCAATACCTGAAATTGTTTTACACATCTGAGTTGTGTCTTTTGATTTGTGATAAACCTCTAAAGCAAGCAGGTAATTAGCTAGGGCTTCTGGGTACAATCCCATGATTCGGAATTTATTGCCCCCGTTTTCAAAACTAAAACCTGCCCATGGATGATTTATCTCTGCCAGTACTTCGCCTGATAAGACATAGTAACGAAGAGCCGTATCAACATTGATATTATCTAAACTAAGTGCCAGAAACAAGTAGGCTTTTCCTTTACCTTCCTTAAAACCAATTTCATTTGATAGTTCAATGGCTTTTTTTGCATAGAGTATCGACTGAGTATCACCACTAATAAAATATTCACGCGAAATATTGATGTAATTATCTACTCTTGCTTCATCTTCCAGTTCATTGCTTAATCTGATTAAACTATCAACTTTAGTTTGTGCAGTTGAACCAATAGAAATAATTAATAAACCTATAATTAATAATACTTCTAGCAGTAACAATTTTAGATTTGGTCTTATAAAAATTAAGTTTGTAAAGGATTGTATGGATAGATTACTGTAGCACATAATCATTTTTTGAGGGGCGTGGCATCAAATTTAATGATTTTTTTTATATGAAATGATGAGTTTTCTTAATATGTTATAGAAGGGCCTGATTTACTACATTTGTCACCAAATACTTTTAATATGAAAGAATTATTACTATCAATAGTGATCCTTTTTTTATTGCTGACCGTTGCATGTGATGAAAAAGTAGTACAGCAAGGCGATAGAGGTTACCATGTAAAAGTGGGAGATATGGTTGAAAATATTGAATTTAACTTAATAGATGGCTCAACACTATCAATGGATGATCTTAAAGGTAAAGTAGTTGTGCTACAGTTTACAGCTTCGTGGTGCTCCGTGTGTAGAAAGGAAATGCCATTTCTGGAAAAAGAAGTGTGGCAAGAGTTTAAGGATGATGACTTTATTTTAATTGGAGTTGATTTGGATGAACCCTTGGACAAAGTTCAGACTTTTATAGAAAAGATGCAGACAACTTATCCCGTGGCTCTGGATCCTGGAGGTGAAATATACTACAAGTTTGCTTACGAGAATAGTGGCGTGACGCGTAATGTAGTAATTGGGAAAGATGGTAGAATTGCTTACCTAACACGTTTATTCGAAAGAGAAGAATTTGATAAAATGAAATTAAAGATCAACGAGCTGGTAGGTTCAACTAATTGAATTTAGCATCATACGCTTTTTCGAAAAGGGTTTTATTAGTAATTATTGAATACTTGTCAATACACTGTCCATCATTATTAAAATATACATCAGCATTATAGATAAAATCTGGTAGCTCAACAGCTGAAATACCTCCCTTAAGCCAATTACAGGTATAATATAGAAGTAACTTATCAGACTCCTGTGTAACAGAATTAAATGATTTTCCATTTTTCGCAATACCATCCAGAGAGCCTGTTATTTCAAAGTAATCATTTTCTTATGTATGTTTCAAATGTATAATTAAAGTCATTTTGAGGGTCATCATCAACATGTTCTTGTGATTGTAATTCCCAATCATCTAACGATATTTCAGGGTAGTAAGTATCAGCTTCAAAATCTTTATGAACTCTTGTAATGTGTAATTTATCTGCGATGGGCATAAACTGATTGTATATTGATCCTCCCCCAATTATGAAGTTTTCACCTGTTGAATCCATCTTATTAATAGCATCCTCAATTGAATATGCCATAAGGCAGCCATCAATTACTTCATCGGCAACATCAGTAATAATCAGACTCGTACGATTAGGCAAAGGACGAACAGGAAGTGAATAATATGTTCTTTTTCCCATTACAATATAATGATCTTTGGTAATTTCCTTAAAACGTTTTAAATCCTTTGATATGTGCCAAAGCAGATCATTATCTTTTCCAATTGCGTAATTTGATGCTATTGCTACTATTATTGATATTTTTTTCATTTTGGTGAATTTTTTTTGTCATCCTGAGCGTTAGCGAAGGATCTTTTACTTTATTGTTTTGTAATGGTTTAGATTCTTCACTTAGTTCAGAATGTCAATTGTTTCAAAATTGTTATACCAGTTAAACACTTATCTTACCCTTAATACCAGGATGTGAATTGTATCCTACTATTTTTATATCATCGTAGGAGAAATCAAATATATTATTTATTGAAGAATGAAGTTCCAGTTTCGGTAATTCCATTGGCTCCCTACTCAGCTGTAACTTAACCTGATCAATGTGGTTTAAATAAATATGTGCATCACCAAAAGTATGAATGAAATCACCAGGCTCAAGGCCGGTAACTTTGGCAACCATCATCGTTAATAATGCATAAGATGCTATGTTGAACGGTACTCCTAAGAATATATCTGCACTACGTTGATAAAGCTGACATGATAATTTTCCATCTGCCACATAAAACTGAAACCAAGCATGACAGGGTGGGAGAGCAGCTTTTCCATTTGCTACATTTTCAGAAAATGAAATGCTTGTGTCAGGTAATATACTTGGATTCCATGCTGCCACTATGAGCCGGCGACTATCGGGATTAGAATTAATCTGATCAATTACATTTTTAATCTGATCGATTCCATCATTATTCCAGTTTCTCCACTGTGCACCGTAAACCGGACCAAGGTCTCCATTGCCATCAGCCCAATCGTTCCATATTTTCACGCCATTTTCCTGAAGATATTTTATGTTAGTATCTCCTGTTAGAAACCACAATAGTTCATAAATTATCGACTTTAAGTGTAGCTTTTTAGTGGTAACGATTGGAAATCCTTCACTTAAATCAAATCTCATCTGGTAGCCAAAAATGCTGATTGTTCCAGTACCTGTCCTGTCTTCCTTTCGATGGCCTTTATCTAGTACATATTGTAGTAATTCTTGGTATTGTTTCATTTTTGATAATAATTTACATTTCAGGTTGCAATTTTTAACCTTGAAATTGGCTAAAGATTTTAGTGCAAAAATTTGGTTCAAAGTTATTAACATAATCTAAAGTGATGTAAAAAATTATATCAAAAGTTATCCATATGATTATTTGCCTACTAATCAAAATGTTATTGCTATACCAGGGTTTTAAATCTTGAAAAACTTAATTTGTTAATGTAGATTAAACGAAATTGAAACTGGCAATTAACTATTTGAAAAGGAAATGGAAAAGTTTACATTTGCCCATCATTTTTCTTAAGACATTATAATGGGAATAAAGAATCGATTAATTGTAATGAACTTTCTCCAGTTTTTTATTTGGGGAGCATGGCTGATCACCATCGGTGGATATTGGTTTCAGAATCGCCATTGGACTGGTACCGAATTTGGCGTAATTTTTTCAACAATGGGAATTGCATCGCTTTTTATGCCTGCCATAGCTGGAATTATTGCCGACCGATGGGTAAACGCTGAGAAATTACTTGGTATTTTCCACATAATTGGTGCTGTGGTGCTCTTTATGTTGCCCGAAGTAAATGACCCAACTACATTTTTCTGGGTAATGTTACTTAATATGATTTTTTACATGCCAACAATTTCTCTTGCCATAACTGTAGCATATTCGGCTTTAAATGGTGCTGGTTTGGAAGTAATAAAACATTATCCTCCAATTCGTGTATTTGGTACTATTGGTTTTATTGTGGCCATGTGGACAGTAAGTTTATTGAAAATAGAAACTTCAGCAATGCAATTTTATGTAGCTTCTGCTGCTTCATTGGGGCTGGGTCTTTTTTCGTTTACTCTTCCTAAGTGTACCATAAATAAGAATGTAGTAAATAAAACATTTGTTGAGTCGTTAGGTTTAAAAGCATTCACCTTGTTTAAAAATAGCAAGATGGCTTTGTTTTTTATCTTTTCAATGTTATTGGGAGCATCCTTACAATTAACCAATGCTTACGGCGATACTTTTTTGCATGATTTTGCCAAAGTGCCCGAATATAAAGATCTATTGACTATAGAATATCCTGCCATTATTATGTCCATTTCTCAAATGTCGGAAACATTGTTCATCTTGGCGATTCCATTTTTCCTGATGCGTTTTGGTATTAAAAAAGTAATGTTAATTAGTATGTTTGCATGGGTATTACGTTTCGCTCTTTTTGGTATGGGAAACCCTGCAGATGCTCTTTGGATGATTATACTTTCGAATATAATCTATGGAATGGCATTTGATTTCTTTAATATATCAGGGTCTTTATATGTTGAAACTCAAGCTGATTCAAGTATTCGTGCCAGTGCCCAAGGGGTTTTTATGATGATGACAAACGGTTTTGGAGCTATACTTGGAAGTTGGAGTAGTGGGATAATTATTGATAATTTCTTTAAAGATGCTAATGGCCATTTCGAATGGCAGGGCATATGGCTAACATTTGCAGCTTACTCACTAGTTGTAGCAATAATGTTTGCAATATTATTTAAGCATAAGCATAATCCGGAAGCCATTAAACAAGTGGTACATTAAAATTAGATTTTTTTACGTCTTTTTATTTCATCTCTAATTTTTGATGCCTCTTCATAATTCTCATTTTCGACAGCTGTCTTAAGCATGTCCTCAAGTTCAGATATCAAATAGTCGGTAAAATCAGCGGATCCTTTTTCTTCTATCTCATCTTTTTCTATAGCCTCAGGATCATCACCAATAGGTTCGTCTTCAAGCATTATTCCGGCTTCATCAATTATATTTTGATAAGTAAATATTGAACAATTAAATCTCAACGAAAGAGCAACTGCATCCGATGTCCTGCTATCAATTTCTGTTCTTTCACCATCTTTCTCACAAATAAGCACTGAAAAGAAAATACCCTCCTCAAATTTATTTATTATAACCTCTTTTATTGTTATCTCGAATTGTTTTGCAAAATTAGTAAACAAGTCATGGGTGAGAGGGCGAGATGGTTTCATGTTCTCAAGTTCAATCGCAATTGCCTGTGCTTCACTGCTGCCAATAATTATCGGTAGTCGCTTTTTTTGCCCTGGTATGCCTAATATCAATGCATACGCTCCACTTTGTGACCTACTATAGGACATTCCAACAATTTCAAGCTTAACCTTCTTCATACTTTTCTAAATAATTGCTAAAATTATAAAACTTTTTACGGATGTGGAAAATATTCATTGTTTGTTTTTTTATAATTACTAACAAACAACTGTTCAAATTATATTTATCAGTTATACAAGAGTATATGAGTCAATATTATAAGAGGGGTATTAGTTTTATATCCATTTATTTAAAATTGTTAATTGACTATTAATAACAAAATTGATTATTATTAGTCAGATTAAATCATATTTTTTACTTTAGCCGACTTCTTTGCAATCGATTGATATTTGTAATTTAAATTAATTAATAAAGTAGTTATGAAAAAAATTCTTACGCTTTTTGCTTTGTTTTCCGCACCAATATTGGCATCGGCAAGTGAAGCTGATTTAGTAATTCCTGATGGTGTTAAAGACCAATCAATTTTATATTGGGGATTCCTTATAACATTTGCTGGTTTTTTGTTCGGATTGTATCAATTCATGAAAGTGAAAAAGATTCGTGCTCATGAATCAATGCTTGATGTTGCGCATGTTATTTACGAAACAGGGAAAACTTATTTAATCCAACAAGGTAAATTTCTAGCAATTTTATTTGTTTTTATTGGATCTGCTGTTGCCTTCTATTTTGGATGGTTATCTGTTGATCCTAAAACCGGTGAACACTTGTTTGGTGTTGGTGGAGTATTGATGATATTAGGATGGACAGTTATTGGTATCCTTGGTTCATACAGTGTAGCGTGGTTTGGTATTCGGATGAATACATTAGCAAACTCGCGTATGGCATTCGCATCGCTGGAAAGAAAACCTATTAAACTTCTTAACATTCCATTGAATGCCGGGATGAGTATTGGCGTTGTGCTTATTTCTCTTGAACTTATCATGATGCTTATCATATTACTATTTGTCCCTGGTGAATATGCAGGTGCAAGTTTTATTGGTTTTGCTATCGGTGAATCACTTGGTGCTTCAGTATTAAGAATTGCTGGTGGTATTTTTACAAAAATTGCAGATATTGGATCTGATTTAATGAAGGTTATATTTAAAATTGGTGAAGATGATCCTCGTAATCCTGGTACTATTGCCGATTGTGTTGGTGATAACGCAGGTGATAGTGTTGGCCCAACAGCTGATGGTTTTGAAACCTATGGTGTAACAGGAGTTGCATTAATTTCATTTATTTTATTGGCAGTAACAAGTATTGACTATCAAATTCAGTTGTTAACATGGATATTCGTAATGCGTATCTTAATGATTGTAACATCTGTTGTTTCTTTCTGGATTAATGGAATAATTACTAAGGCGAAATATGAAAATGCAGATGATCTGGATTTTGAAAAACCTCTTACAAGTTTGGTTTGGATAACATCTTTACTCTCAATCATTGTAACATTCGTTGTTAGTTACCTTACAATTAAAGAGTTGCCAAATGACCTTTGGATCTCCCTATCGGTTATTATTAGTGCTGGTACACTAGGTGCTGCTTTAATTCCTGAGTTTACAAAACTTTTCACAAGTCCAAAATCAATACATGTACAGGAAGTGGTAGTTGCTTCTCAGGAAGGTGGAGCGTCATTAAATATATTATCAGGATTAGTTGCCGGTAACTTTAGTGCGTTTTGGAAAGGAATGGTGTTCTTTGCATTGATGTTTATTGCTTATTTTGCAAGTACTTATGGGTTAGACGATCTTATGATATATCCTTCGATTTTTGCTTTTGGTTTAGTAGCCTTTGGTATGTTAGGAATGGGACCTGTTACGATTGCAGTAGATAGTTACGGACCTGTAACTGATAATGCACAGTCAATATATGAGTTATCATTAATTGAAGAAAACAGGGAAGAAACCATTGCTGAAATTGAAAGAGATTTTGGTTTTACACCTGATTTTGAAAAGTCGAAATACTACCTTGAAGCTAATGATGGTGCCGGAAATACATTTAAAGCTACGGCAAAACCTGTTCTTATTGGTACTGCAGTAGTTGGTGCAACAACTATGATTTTTGCTTTGATCTTGGTAATTGAACATACTTTACATGTGAAACCAGAGGAAATACTTAACCTGCTTAATCCTTATACGATAATGGGTTTCTTATTGGGTGGCTCTGTTATTTATTGGTTTACAGGAGCCTCTATTCAGGCTGTTACTACAGGTGCTGCGCGTGCTGTTGAGTTTATTAAAAATAACATTAATCTTGATCCAAATGCACCTAAAAAGGCAGATGTAGAAACCTCAAGAAAGGTTGTCCAAATTTGTACTGTGTATGCCCAAAAAGGAATGTGGAATATCTTTATTGCAATTTTCTCATTTGCCTTGGCATTTGCCTTTCTATCCTCTCCATCGAAGTTAGTTGATGGCATGAATCATGCAGATGCTTTAAATGCATCATTACCTGTTTCTATGTTTGTAGCTTATTTGCTTTCAATTGCATTCTTTGGCCTATTCCAGGCGATATTTATGGCAAATGCAGGTGGATCATGGGACAATGCTAAAAAAGTTGTAGAAGTTGATATGAAGGAAAAAGGAACTCCATTGCACGATGCATCTGTTGTTGGTGATACTGTTGGCGATCCTTTTAAAGATACATCATCTGTTGCTCTTAATCCAGTAATTAAATTTACAACTCTATTTGGATTGTTAGCAATGGAAATTGCTATATCTCCTCAGTTTAGATCTGTTGCACCTTATATTGGTGGTGTATTTTTAATAATTGCACTTTACTTTGTGTACAGATCATTCTATAAAATGAGAATTAAAGGATAATACCTGACAAACAATAATCTTTGAGGGAGGCCGCTTTTATTGTGGCTTCCCTTTTTTATTTGATGATGGAATTGACCACTGGTATTAATGAATATATTTATTACATATCCTTAAATAAAAGGTAACCATTCACAATTTACAAGGTCGGTTAATAAATATTGTGAAATATATAACAAGTAATTGAAAAGAAATGGAGTTTCAAATGATAAGATTTTTACTTTTGCACCTTCTTAGATATAATATCTGAAATCTCTAATTAAATATCGTTAACAACTTAAGAACAAATACATAATGAATACCAAAAACTTTGTAGACAGACATAATGGTCCATCCAAGGATGATGTAAAACTTATGTTAAACAGCATGGGGTTGGATTCTGTTGATCAGTTAATCGACCAAACTATTCCTGAGGATATAAGATTGAAAAATAGCCTGAATATTGATGAGGGTTTAAGTGAATATGAATATCTAATCCATATGAGAAAACTTGCACAAGGAAACAAAGTTTTCAAATCATACATTGGTATGGGATATTACAATACTATTGTGCCTCCGGTAATTCTTCGAAATGTTTTTGAGAATCCCGGTTGGTACACTTCATATACTCCATATCAGGCTGAAATTTCCCAAGGAAGGCTTGAAGCATTGTTGAATTTCCAGACAATGATTTCTGATCTAACGGGTTTGCCCATTGCTAATTCATCATTGCTTGATGAAGGAACTGCTGCAGCAGAGGCAATGCTGATGTTTTATAATACACGTTCGAGGGCAAGCATTAAAAATAATGCAAATATTTTTTTAGTATCTGAAAATATGTTTCCTCAAACATTGGCAGTGCTAAAGACCCGTGCAGAATCAAAGGATATTGAATTACAGATTATTAATTGTAAGGATTTTGATTTTACAGATAAGGTTTTTGGATGCATGATTCAATACCCTGATCAAAAAGGGAATATTCCAGATTACAGAGTAATTGTTAAAAGTGCTAATGAACTAAATATTCCTGTTGCTGTAGCTTCTGATTTATTAAGTTTGACTTTATTAACACCTCCCGGTGAATGGGGTGCAGATGTAGTTTTCGGCACTTCACAACGTTTGGGAGTTCCAATGGGTTATGGCGGACCACATGCAGCATTTTTCGCTACAGTTGATTCATATAAACGTAATATTCCAGGTAGAATAATTGGGATTTCAAAAGATAAAAATGGAGATAAAGCTCTTAGAATGGCTCTTCAAACTCGTGAACAACATATTAAGCGCGATAAAGCAACATCTAATATATGCACAGCACAGGCTTTACTTGCCATAATGGCTGGCTTTTATGGAGTTTATCATGGAAGTGAAGGTGTAAGAAATATCGCATTGAGAATTCACTCAATGGCCGTAGCTCTTGCAAAATCGGTTGAACATTCAGGATATATAGTAGAAAACGATTCATTTTTTGATACTTTGTACATCAAAATTCCTGAAGATATTAAAATCGAAGATATGGTAACTTCATCTCTAGCCCATAATATCAATTTGAGATATTTTGAAGATAACCTGCATATCGGAATAAGTGTAGATGAAACGACAAATGAGAATGACATTGGTATGTTGTCAGCTATATTTGCAAAAGCTGCAAATAAAAATGAATTTGAATTAGGTTTCCCTGAAATTGATTTAAACTCACTGGAGTTTATTCCTGAAAATTTAACCAGAACTTCTGAATTCATGAAACATGATGCTTTTAATAACTATCATTCAGAAACAGAAATGATGCGTTATCTGAAAGCTTTGGAAAATAAAGATATAGCTTTAAATCGTTCAATGATTCCTTTGGGTTCATGTACGATGAAACTTAATGCTGTTGCTGAATTAATGCCAATTAGCTGGCCCGAATTTACAGATATTCATCCATTTGTACCTGCTGATCAGGCTAAAGGATATCTGGACATTATCGCAGAGATGAATACAATTCTCTCAGAAGTTACAGGTTTCGCTTCGGTTTCATTTCAGCCAAACTCAGGTGCCGCTGGCGAATATGCCGGTTTGTTGGTAATTAGTGAATATCAAAAAAGTATTGGGCAATCGCACCGAAATATTTGTTTGATTCCTGCTTCTGCTCATGGAACAAATCCTGCCAGTGCAGTAATGGCTGGTTATAAGGTTGTTGTTATAAAAACTGCTAATAATGGCAATATAGATATTGACGATCTTAGATCAAAAGCTGAGCAATACAAAAATGAGCTTGCTGCCATTATGGTGACATATCCATCTACACATGGAATTTTTGAAGAAGGCATTAGAGATGTAATAAAAATTGTTCACGATAACGGTGGACAGGTTTATATGGATGGTGCAAATATGAATGCTCAGGTAGGATTAACAAATCCTGGTTTTATAGGAGCTGATGTATGTCATCTAAACCTTCATAAAACATTTGGAATACCTCATGGTGGCGGTGGCCCTGGTATCGGACCAATTGGTGTTGCTGAACACCTTGTCCCATTTTTACCCGGACACATTATGTCACCTGTTATTGAAGATCACAATAATCCGGCTGTATCATCTGCACCAATGGGAAGTGCTCTAGCCTTACTGATATCATATGGATATTTAAAAATGCTTGGTGCAAAGGGTTTAACGGAGGCAACTAAGATGGCCATCCTAAATGCTAACTACATGGTTAATGAACTTAAAGATCATTATCCTATACTATATCGCGGAAGTAAAGGTTGTGTTGGCCATGAAATGATACTCGATTGTAATCAGTTTAGCAAAACAGCTGATGTAATGGTTGGCGATATTGCAAAAAGACTAATGGATTATGGTTTCCACGCACCAACTGTTGCCTTTCCTGTTCACGGTACATTAATGGTTGAACCTACAGAAAGTGAACCACTATTGGAAATGAACTGCTTTATTGAAGCCATGAAATCAATTCGTGAAGAGATTAGAGAAGTTGAAGAGGGTATGGCTGAGAAGATGAACAATGTGGTTGTAAATGCACCTCATACTGCACAAATGTTGATAGCTGACGATTGGACAATGCCATATAATCGTGAACAAGCTGCATATCCACTTCAATGGGTACGAGATAACAAGTATTTCACACCAGTTGCAAAAATTGACGATGCTTATGGCGATAGAAACCTATGTACTTGCTTGCCGATTGAAGAATATGAAAACTCTGTTATCGATATAGAAGGAATTTAGATTAATGTGATAGAATTAAAGTTGGAAGCCTGAAGTTCATGTTTTTTTTGCACTTCAGGCTTCTGACTTCCAACTTCGGTCATTTAATAGAGATATTAATTTCGAATTTCATTTAGGATTGTAATACAGGGATATATTTGGTCTGTAGCGATTTATTTATTCCAAATCTTCCATGATGCATTTGCTTGTATTTCAAGCATTTCTTTGCCATTAATGCATAGAGCACCCTTTTCACGGCCTTTTTTAAGGAACAATGTTTCGGTGGGGTTATACACAAGGTCGTAAAGAATGTGATTATCTGTTAAATAATCATACGGGATATTTGGGGAATTTTCATTTTCGGGAAACATTCCCACAGGAGTGGTATTGATAATGAGTAAGTTATTGTTAATATCCACTTTGTCAACCCAATTGTAACGAGAATGCAACAATTTGGATGGATTTCTGGAAATAAAACAAAATAAGATTCCCATTTTTCGTAATACATAGGCAACAGAATTTGCACTTCCTCCTGTACCAAGTATCATAGCACGTAGATTTTTTCTTCCCTTGATTAGAGGTTTTAAAGTTTTTTCAAATCCAATTACATCTGTATTATGACCAGTTAAAAAAGGTTTATCATTGATCCGTTCAATTTTTATTGTATTAATTGATCCCGTAATCTGAACAGCATTATCACTGTGATCCATGTACTGACCAAGGGAACGCTTGAAAGGAATGGTTACATTTAATCCCTTTAAGTCTGGGTTATTATTAATGAGGTCTGGAAAATCATCAATATTATCGAATTCAAATAGCTTATAATCGGCAGATATATCCATTTGCCTGAATTTTTCCTTAAAAAATTCAGGGGAGATTGAATGTGAAAGATTTTTGCCAACTAAGCCATAAATGTCCATAACTTATTAGTCCTCTATTTTTTCCGTTTTTTGGGCACTATGCTCCATAATCCATATGCTAATAATCCCAATTATCATTATTATTATAGCAATCAAAAACTCCATATTTAATTCAGGTAAAAAATAATCATAGCCAACAGGTTTAGTTTTATCACCAAATGCATGCTCAATGGAAGTTTTCCATGGCCATATGATGGCAAGAGATCCTAAAATAAATCCTGTAAGAGCAGCGATTGTCTGGTCCTTAAACTTACTAAAAACCCACGATATAATATGTGAAAAGGCAATTAAGCCAAATATTGCACCTATAAGAACTGGTAACAATATGCTAATATCACGATTGTTTATTGCATCTATAGCTACAAGTTGATAATTCCCCATGAGAATTAGCACGAATGACCCAGATAATCCAGGTAATATCATTGAGCACACAGCAACAACTCCACAAAGTACTAAATAGAAGAAACTATCATTCTGACTTGCAGGTGAGAAAAATGCGAACATTATCGCAACTATTGTTCCCATTATGAGGCTGACTACAACACTGATGTTCAATTTCTCAATTGTCTTGCCTACAAAGTATACAGAGCCTAAGATTAGTCCAAAAAAGAATGACCAGATAAATACAGGGTATTCTTCAAAAAGATGACCGAAGATACTAGCAACTGTTACAATTGCTATAATTACACCCGCAAACAATGATATTAGAAAATATAGATCAGTTATTTTCGCAAATTCTTTAAGTTTTCCCTTGAATAATAAAGTTAAAGAGGTGATGCCGAATGATTTAATGGAGTTTATCAATCTTTCGAAGATACCCGTAATAAGTGCAATGGTTCCTCCTGAAACTCCTGGAATGATGTTTGCAATTCCAACTGCCATCCCTTTCAGTAGATAAATAATATACTCTTTCATTTAATTAGACAATTAATTTGGTCTTTTTAAGTATTTATTACTGATAATCGTTGCAGTCAATGTTTATCATTAATAACCAATAACATAACAATAATGATATCTTTGATATCTTTATATTGCAGTTTCCAAATATATGTTTTTTTTGCAAACGCCAAGTACCCATTTTGGGTAATAGTTAACATGATTATTGTTAATAAAATACTTCTTTATAAGTATAAATAATGACTTATAAGTTGGTGAGGCAATAATTAGTTATTGTTTAATGACTTTTTTTATAACCGTATTATTTTCAGATTTTATTTTAACAATATATAATCCATTGGGTTGGTTTGCAAGGTTAGCCTGTTCAACATTTCCACTATAAATGAGTATGCCCTCGATATTTCTTATTTCTACATCAATTATTGAATTCCCAACGATGGTGAAATTGCCACTTGTGGGATTAGGGTGGATCATAATACCGTCACCGTTAGGATTAAGAGTAATACCCGTTGAGGTAGGAATCCAACTAATAGATATGGCACTAAAACTTGGAACGCCCATGGGAATAATGGCTTCAGATTGTTCTCCTTTTACAAACGAGAATGAACTAAAGTTACCAGTTGAATTCTTATCAGTGAGTTCCATCCATATTTTGTATGTACCATCCACAACAATTTCTCCATTTACATCACTAGCATTCCAATAGCATGTTCTTGTACCATGGCTTGTTTTTGTTGCCCCGGTTATTGCATCAACTGTATTATATGCGCTTCCTGCAGCAGTTGTGGATGCCTGCCATGTATTTAAATGTGTTTTACGGGTTTGTGCATAAGCAAGAAGTGTTTTAACAAAATTGCCTGCATCATCTTCAATCCAAATTGCAACAATATTTTTTGGTGAAAAATTTCCACCGGTAGTGCTTGTTGTAACTGTTACAGTTAATTCTCCTGAAGTTTGAGCAAATAGTGAAACTGCAATTAGTAAGATTGAAAATGCGGTTGAGTAAAGTTTTTTCATAGGTGTAATTTTATCTGGTTTATATCTATTTTTTTTCGAAACGATAAATCTAAAATAATTATTTGAGTTTGTACTGTTTGTTTTATATTCTTTGAATCTTTCCAACTCTTCACCATTGATCCCTTATTTTCTCAAATGGTCGGACTGGTCTTCTCATAAATACAGAAGTTTTATTACCCGAACCAATATAATAGCTGTTAATATACAATCTCGCTCTTTCCGATAATCTTCTCATGGTGGTTTCTTATCATCACAAAACTAATTGAAAATATATAATCGCCAACTATCTGGAATAGATGTTGGTAAAATAAAAGATGGTGGTGTATCCTAAGCTAAAACCGCTTGCTTAACAGGCTTAACATATTTAGTTACATCAAAATCAACCGGCATATCGTCAGCGTTTTTAAATAAAGATGAGGTTAATCCTGAATTATGCCATTTTCGGGCTCCACTATTTAATGAGAAATAGAGAATAGATTCAGTAATTCCGGAGAACATATGTGGAAACGCTCTGGAAAGGATTGACATGTAACTATATGTTTGATCTTTAATTTGAGTGTATCCGGCCTGTAATTCTTCCGTAGTCATGCTATTAGGTTTTATAATCACTTTCTTAGCATCAAATTGTCTCCAATCATCTGTAAGGATTCTGTTCTCTTCTTTCATCCGAGTATAGACTTGAGTTCCCGGGTATGGTGTTAAAGCACAAGCTTGTAAAAATGCAGGTTTGGCTTTACGGATGAAATTGTAAGTGTTCTCAAAAACTTCCGGGCTATCATCATCCAAGCCAAAAACAAATGAGGCCATTGTCATAATACCATGATCTTGTAAAGCTTTAACAGCATTTACGTTTTCATCAAATGTGGAAAAGGTTTTCTTGTATTTACAAATACCAGTTTCAGTCATCGACTCGAATCCTATTAACAAACCTTTACAACCTGATTTGCGAGCAAGTCTCATTAACTCCTTGTCATTCACTATATTAATTGATGCTTGACCAACCCATGCTTTATTAAGAGGGATCATTCGGGTGAATAACTCTTTGGCGAACTTTTTACTGATTGTTATATTGTCATCAAGGAAAAATATTGCCTTTTCCTTAATGCTTTCAATATCTTTAATAATAAAATCAATTGATTTATGCCTTTGTTTTGAACCAAAGGATGTTGGCACCGTACAAAAGTCACACTTATAGGGACAACCTCGGCTGGTTTCAATTGGCGCAATACCAAATTTACCTGCAGACGTTCTTATTAAATCACGTCGAGGAGTTACATAATTAGTAAGTTGCGGATAATTATCGAGCTTGTAGAACTTTTGAAGGCAATGAGCTTTAACATCGTCAAGCAACCGTTCCCAAAGTCCGTTTTCAGCTTCTCCAATAACTACAGCATCACCAAACATAATTGCTTCATTTGGCAAAACGGTTGCATGAATGCCTCCAAAAACAACAATTTTATCTCTTTTTTTAAACTCATTTGCAATTTCGTAACCACGTATTGCTGTTTGAGTCATTATTGTAATTCCAACAATATCTACCTCCTGATCAAAATCTATGATCTCGTTATGCACTTCTTCAGTTATCGTAACTTCATGTTCTTCAGGCGTCATACCTGCGATAAGTGATAGTGTTAATTGAGGAATTGCCATAGTATCATGACGTTGATTATTCTCCGGACATGGAGCAATTAAAAGTATCTTCACTTAGTATTTTTAGAATCGGTAATGATACATTAAAAAGTACGACAAAATTCAATTTCATGAATTAATAACCCATACTTTATTTCCGATAAATGTGGTGATCAATAAATTATATAAATATATAACTAATAATTCTTCAATTTATTGTGGAGTTAAGCTATTCAGATAGGTTAATTATTAATAGGTATCAGCTAATGTATTGACTGTTATTTGAGATACTAAACTATCCAAACCAATAATATCTTTACTGATAAAGTAAACTACCTTTCTTTGATTTGGTAACAGGTCAAAATAATTATTAGTAAAATGACCTTCAAATTTGCTTTGTAGATATACATTTTTTGCTAGTACATCTGTTGATATGGTTATAGAGTAGTTATATTCATCAAGTTCTTTAAAATCAATAACTATATTAGGTATGGGAAGATTTAGATTTTTAGGAATATCAAAATATTTAATGTTTTCATCGATTATTACCGTATCATTTTTTGTTAATATTGAATGAAGTAATACTTCATTTTTATCGTAATCAGCAATGAGGTCTTTAATATTATCTCGATAGTAAACCTGACTGCTATTGCCCTGAATTCCTATTTCCAATTGAATATTATTGATAATATTCCCCTTGAAATCCATAACTGAAATTTTTAGTAATGCTTCTGTATTTTCTAATTTATCAGAAACAATATATAACTCTAGTTTGTCATTTTCAATTGAGTTGGAAATTATAGTTTCCTTAAAGGCATCTTTAACAGAATAATGAAGGGCTTTCCAATTTCCATAATAATCGATACCTGACCAAGAAGCAACCGGCCAGCAATCGTTTAATTGCCAATATAGTGAGCCCATACAATATGGCATATTTCGTCGATGTGCCTCAATACCAATACTAATCCCCCGAGCTTGTAATAGTTGACCTACATAAAGGAACATTTCAAAATCTTTGGGATTATTATAATCGCGTAGCATATATTCTTCAATGGTAACATTACCTATGCTTGATCGCTGATGTGATTTCATTACTTCAGAATATATATCCCAATCCTCTTCGATCGTGTATTTTTTTACAGAGTTAAATTCAGGAAACGACTGAAAACCAAACTCCGACATAAATCTGGGAATCTCTTCTTCATATTTTGAAAATGGTTCCTTTGCCCACCAAACTCCCCAATAATGATTGTCGCCCGATTTGCCATTCTCCAATTCACCAAATCCAGAACTTGGAGATGATGACCAATAATATGTTTGAGGGTTAAGCTCTTTAACAACCTTGGGTAATATATTATGAAAGATGTCATCATAGGCTTTCCAAATGGTGTCAACAATTTCTGAGCTCTGATTTTCTTGGACATTTTCTTTCCATCCCCACCGATTCCATGCTGATAGTATCTCATTATCGCCGCACCATAAGGCAATGCATGGATGATTTCGTAACCGCTTTACATTCTGTCTTGCTTCAATTTCTACGTTTTCCATAAACTCAGGGTTACCGGGATACATTGCACAGGCAAACATAAAATCCTGCCATACCAATATACCAGCTTCATCGCATAGATTATAAAAGATGTCTTTTTCATAAATACCACCGCCCCATACTCTTAACATATTGTAATTTGCTTTTTTTGAAGAGCCAATAAGTTTTATATAATCCTCATCTGTAACTCTGTTGAGGAAGATATCCTGTGGAATATAGTTTGCTCCCTTCATAAATACCGGTTGGCCGTTTAGTTTGAAGTAAAAACTTTTGCCAACGCTGTCCGGTTCTTGAACTATCTCGATTGTTCTTAGACCTATGCTTGTTGATTTTGTTGACAATATTTTGAAATTATCCTTAACAAGTATCTCAATATCATATAGCTTTTGATCGCCCAAACCATTAGTCCACCACAGCTCGGGATTATGGATTTCCATTGAAAATGTAATGTTATTAATACCTTTTATTAAACTTACTTTTTGCGCCTTACAAACTTCATTATCGATTAGTGTTACCATAGATACTTCAGCTTCTTCTGTTGCTTCAATTTCAATTTCCACTTGAAGTGTGGCTATTTTTTCAGTAATTTCTTTTTGAATAATAAATAGATCTTGAATATTAGCAATATCCCAGGAAATAAGTTCAATTTCCTGCCATATGCCACTGGAAACAAGTCGGGGACCCCAATCCCAACCAAAATGATATCCTGGTTTCCGTGTAAAAACACAAACTTTTTTATCACCAAGACCTCCCAGTTCCGATTGATCATTTTCAGCTCCGGGTAATTGGTAGCCAAGCAAATCACGTAAGTGAAGTCCGACAGTAATTGGTGATTCAAAAATAATTAGTAGAGTATTATCACCCTCTTTAAGATGCTTTTTACATGAAACTCTCCAGCTAATAAACATGTTATTTGCTTCAAGAATTAGCGAATCATTTAGAAAAACATTTGCGTAAGTATCGAGCCCTTTGAAGTTAAGTTCAACAACATCTTTATCGAGAGTATTTTTATCAATTTTGAATGTAGTACTGTATTCCCAGTCGTTTTTGTCAACCCATTGTACATCTCGCTCATTTAATCTGTAGTAGGGGTCTTCAATTAGTAGTTTATTTAATAAGTCAGTATGTACACATCCGGGTACCGTTGCTTCGTGCCACAAGCTATCATCTGCATTTTTAAATTTCCAATTACTGCTAATTTCTTTATTCGAGTAACTTGTTTTCTCTTTATTACAGGAGTATGTAATTGAGCAGGTGAGGATTAAAATAAGTAGCTTAAGAATACCGTTTTGCATTATAATTATTTATTTATGATACAATAATTATTAGTTAATGAATGTGGTTATAAAAGTACTTATTTGTTTTTAAGAACAAGTCTAAATTATGCTTATAGAGCAAAATAACCATGAGTATTGTTAAGCGATTAACAGCTAATTTCTATCTTTGTGTATGTAATTAATTATAACCAAAAAATTAAAGAAATGAAGCGAAATTTACTAGTTGTTACCTGTCTTCTATTTGCCTTCGTAATACAAGCGCAAACAATTGAAGTTAAGAAAAATGATATTAGATTGAATTTTTCGGGGTATTTAAAAAATGATTATTTCTGGGATACACGACAAACTGTATCAGCTAGGGAAGGGCATTTTTTACTATTTCCTGCGCCTGTAGATAATGATCCTGATGGCAAAGATATTAACGCAACACCAAATTTTAATTTTCTATCAATTCAGAGTAGGGTGAGAGTTGATATTACTGGTGCTCGTGCACTAAATGCCGATATAAGTGGAAAGCTTGAAGCCGATTTCTTCGGTCAATTGAATCCAAATATTAATCTGCTTAGATTGCGTCTTGCATATATTAATATGAACTGGGGAAAAACCGAATTGCGATTTGGTCAGGATTGGATTCCTATGTTTATAACCGATTGTTTCCCGGGGACAGTATCATTCAACACAGGTGCTCCAATTCAACCCTTTGGTAGAAATCCACAAATTAAGCTAACTCAAAAATTTGGTAAGTTTAAATTAATAGGTATCCTTTCATCACAGCGTGATTATGCAAGTAGAGGAGCTGATGGTGCTACCGGCACATATATGCGTAATTCAGGAGCTCCTGAATTTAGTGTGCAACTACATTATAAGTCAGTTAATAAAGAAGCCGGAACTGCATTTGTTACTGGAATTGGAGCCAGTTATAAAACAATTAAACCTACGTTAGAAACTCAAAGTATAACATATCCAGATAGCACCAAATACAGATATAAAACTGATGAGCTGGTAGGAGGGATGAACGGGATTGTCTTTTTAAAATATCAGGCGAAAAAATTTACCATAAAACTCGAAGGTATTTATGGTGAAAATATCCCCGACGTACTAAGTATTGGGGGTTTTGTTGTTAGTGATATTGTAGATTCATTAAGAGGAACAGTAAAGTATTCGCCAATAAGTACAATGTCGTTTTGGACTGATATTCACACCAATGGTAAGAAATGGCAATTTGGAGTATTTGCAGGTTATACCCAGAATCTAGGTGCGAAAGAAAATGTATCAGCTCCCATAGCCGGACAAGATTTAATTTATGGTTTCGGAACCAACATTGCTGATTTGTACAGAGTTTCTCCCAGAGTTATTTATAATATCGATAAACTTAGATTTGCACTCGAATTAGAGTATACTGTGGCAAATTATGGATCAACTTATGATGCTAAAGGAAAACCAATAACTCTTACTGAAGCAAATAATTTCAGGACATTATTTGCTGTGTATTATTTCTTTTAAAGTTTTTTAATGAGTCGATAAACTTTATTGATTCAAATTATTAGCAAAGGATTGGAGATGCACATATTCTAGGCAACCTCCCATCCTTTTTTTATTGTGATTAATAAAGAGAAATATTATTAATCTATTTATCCATCTAAAAAAAATGGCTATCCAAATATGTTGGACAGCCACTTCTGTAACAGGTTTGCGGAAATTAGATCACTCTTACATTCACTGCATTCAAACCTTTTTTACCTTCTTTCAATTCAAATTCAACTTTGTCACCTTCATTAATTTCATCAATTAATCCAGAAACGTGAACGAAATACTCATTATTTGACTCGTCATCTGTAATGAAGCCAAAACCTTTAGAATTGTTGAAGAATTTTACTGTACCGTTTTTCATTGTTATAAATTTTTAAGTACACAAACATAGTATTTTTCTTTTTCATTTGAAAATTAAATATTGAAATAATTATTTTTGATCGCAAAATGAGGTTTTTTATTGAGTTCTGATTTACAGTTGTGTTTAATTTTTTGTATAAACACATTTGGTAGTGCGCTGAAAAACAATCCTTAAGCTCAATGATATTATTGTTGTGTATAGTGATGCAGTTTCATATTCATAAATCAATAACGAAATATGTAACAATTGGTATTTTTGATAGTCATTAGGGAAACGATATGCAGAATACTACTACATATATGAATTATAAGCATAAAGAACTTGTTGAAGCTTGTGCTAAAAACGACAGAAATGCTCAGATGAAGATTTATGACCTGTATTATAGTACAATGTATAATGTTAGTATTCGTATTGTTAACGACACTTTTATTGCAGAAGACATTATGCAAGAATCGTTTCTGGATGCATTTAGTAAGCTAAATACATTTGAGTGGAGAAGCAGTTTTGGATCGTGGCTGAAGCGAATTGTAATAAATAAATCATTGGATACTATTCGTAAGAATAATATGCAGATTCAACCCATTGATGAAAATACAGACATTCCAAATGATGAAGCTAATACTGATTATGAGCAAATTGAGTGCCGACTTGAAGAAGTTAAAATAGCCATAAAGCGATTATCCGAAAATTATAAGGTTATACTTGTATTACATCTTTTTGAGGGATACGACCATAAAGAAATATCACAAATACTTGAACTGCCGTATAATAATGTAAGAGTAAGGTATATTCGTGCAAAGAGAAAATTATTAGAAGAAATTGTTAAATCAAGAGCTCAACATGTGTTGAACTAAAAAATATAAAGATGTTCGATTTAGAAAAAAACATTAAAAATAATTTGGCATATTTCAACGATCAGGAGCCAGATAAAGGTCATAAAGCCAGATTTGCAGAGAGACTTGTTTCAAAAACAAAAATTAATAGAAAGAAATATTCTTTAACAACATATTCAAAAATAGCAGCTGCCATTGTATTGCTGATTACAACATCATATTTAATATTTAGCACGTACAACATGACTAATGAACGAGATAGTCTATACATAACTCAGATTGAGTATTCGGATGATTTTTCAAAAATCCAGAATTATTATGACGACTTATCTCAAACGGGCCTATTACAAATTGATGAGCTTGCTCAAAACGATGAACAAGCGCTTAAACTAAGAAATAAGGCTCAGAAAAAGATGGATAAACTAGATGCTAGTCTCGCAATGATTGAAAAAGAGTATGTAAAAAATCCTCAATCTGAAATGCTTAAGGAGGCTATTATTAGCAATAAAAAGATGAAAGTTGAAGTAGTTAACAATATTGTTGAAAAAATGGACAATGCTCAGCGTGGGTACCATGCCGGTAGCATATATACTAATTATTAATTTAAACTAAGAAAAATGAAAAATGTACTTATTAAAGTATTCGCAACCATTTTTATTTTCTTGTTTTCAGGATTTGTATCGGTTGCTTATTCTGAAGAATGGATAGAAAAAGTTGTTGTGGACAAAGAGTTCAAAATCAATAAGGATGCTGAACTAATTATTGATCACGAATTCGGAAATGTTCGATGTGAAAACTGGGATAAAGATATAATTTCAATAGTAGCGACTGTTAAGGTTAATACGAGTAATACAGAAAAAGCTTATCAGATAATTGAAAATGTGCTGGTTGAGGTTAAGGGTACTAAAGCAAAGGTTGAAGCAATTTGCGATTTAAATCAGAAATACCGCAATAATAAAAATTCAAAAGTTACAATTGATTTTGATATTAAAATGCCAGTTACTGTAAGTCTGAATTTAGAAAACAAATTCGGGTCTGCTTATGTTGAATCGGTATCCGGCCCAGCCAATATTTCGAGCGAATATGGAAGTCTTGAGATAATATCATTAAGCAACACTAATAATTCTGTTGAAGTTAAATTTGGAGATGCTAATATTAAGCATATGACAAATGGAGATTTGGAAATTAGTTATTCTCATCTTAAAATTGCTGGTGCAGAAGAACTATCGATAGAATCAGAATATTCAGATATTAGTATCGTGAAAGCGAAATCAATATCACTTGAACTTGAAGGCGGAAATATAACAATTGGAAGTGTTAGTGATTTTGATGTAGAATCGAGTTTCGCCAATATTGAACTACAGAATTTATCTGGATCCATTACTGGAGAAACAGATTATGGTAGCTTAACCATAGCAAATGTTAAGAATATTTTTTCATCAATAACACTTTTAAATGAGTATGGTGCAATTTCAATAAATTTTGAAAAAGAATCCAATTATAGTTTTATTGCTGATGGAAAGTACTGTAGCATAGAGTATCCCAAGGAAGAAGCAAAAATATCTTATAATAATACCAGTCACAGTTCAACCGTAATTAAGGGGATAGTTGGAAATGAATCTAGTCCAGCATCCTCAGTTACCGTTAAAAGTGAATATGGAGCTGTGGTGATTAAATAGTCATCAGTTATTAAACTTTTTAAACAATAATCAATAAAAAATACTACAATGAATACAAAACTTATCATATCATTTTTTGTGCTACTAATAACCATTGGTAGCTATGCTCAAACAAAAGGGAGCGGGAATGTAAAATCAGAAGACAGAAATACTGGCAATTTTACTGGTATTAAACTCACATGTTCAGCCGATTTGTATATAACTCAGGGAGCGACCTCTGTAACAGTGAAGGCTGATGACAATCTACTTCAATTTATTGAAACCGAAGTTGAAAACGGAGTACTAAATATCGGAGTAAAGGGTAGGGGATTTCGCTCTGCTAAAATCCTTGAGGTTCATATTTCAGTACCAAATCTTGAAAAAATTCTTAACTCAGGATCGGGAGATATCAAATTTAAGAATGTTTATAAAACAAACGATTTGTATATCAATTTAAGTGGATCGGGAGATTTGAATGGAGATTTTAATGCCACAAACCTTGAGCTTAAAGTAAATGGATCGGGCGATACAGGTCTTTCCGGAGTTATGGGAATGTTTAAGATATCAGTTTCAGGATCAGGAGATGTTGATGCCGAAGGATTGAAACTTGAAGAGTGTTATGTGAAAAATTCTGGTTCTGGTGATATATCTTTAGAAGGTAAAGCCAATACATTAACAATAAGTCAAAATGGTTCAGGTGACATAGATGCTTACAATTTAACTGCTGTTAATGTAACAGTTAGTAACTCAGGATCATCAGATATTTCACTAAATGTAGTTGAAAAACTACAAGTTACCCTTAATGGATCAGGAGATGTAACATATCGTGGTGAACCCGGAAAAGTAGATGTAAGAAGTAATGGTTCGGGTGAAGTTTATAAGAGATAGTTTGAAATAGTTGGAAGACCGAAGTCCGAAAACCGAAACTGGGAGACGGAAGCAATTTGCTTCTGACTTCTGGCTTCGGTCTTCATTCTTTTATTCATTCACCCATCCCATAGCCTTATCAATATCAGCTGTATCAAAATATTTTTCAGCTCTGTCTTTCTTTTTGTTTTCAAAAAGTGTGTTGTTTGCCTTAACAAGAAATTCTTCCAATTTACTATGCCCAATTATGGCAATGCGACCGCAATGTTTCATTTGTTTTATACTGAATTTGCCATCTTTCCACATTGCTTTCCAGCTGCTTTTTGAAAAATCTAATCTGTCGGTTTTGATAAGGAGATTGACCTTTTCATGTCCTTTGGCCACTTTTTCTTCAAAAAGATCTTCAATTGCTTTTTCGTCTTCCACTTCATAGCCATCTATTATCTCAACAGCAATGGCCTTGTCGGATGCTCCATCTAATATTTTTAACATAAGAGTAAAATTTAAAAGTTTGTAAGGTTATAGATCGAAACAAATGTAATAAATATATTATAAATCAGCAATATAACTTTTTTGTTAATCAACTATGTTCCACTCTTTATAAAACTGTTCAAGATATGTTTCCATGAAATCATGTCTGTTTTCTGCTAATTTCTTTCCGGTTTTTGTTGTCATCATAGATTTTAACAGAAGTAGCTTTTCATAAAAGTGATTAATGGTAGGTGCCTTACTATTCTTGTATTCTTTCTTACTTTTAAACGTTTTTGGATTAATGTTTGGATTGTAGATTTCTGATCCTATAAATCCACCATAATTGAACGTTCGAGCTATTCCTATTGCTCCTATTGCATCAAGTCTGTCAGCATCCCTTACTATGTCCAACTCCATTGAATTAAATTCAATATTATCAAATGTATTCTTGAACGACATGTTTCTAATTATTGCAATAACATGAGTAATAATTTCCATGTCAACTCCTATTTCTATCAAGAAATTATACACCAATTTGGGACCTATTTCTTCATTACCATCATGGAATTTAGGATCAGCAATATCATGAAGTAAAGCAGCTAACTGAACAACAAATTCATCAGCCAATTCTTCCCCTGCAATATATTTTGATGTGTTTAAAACACGATAGATATGCCACCAATCATGCCCTCCTTCAGAGTTTGATAATTCTTGTTTAACAAACTCCATTGTTTTCTCGATAATCAACTTTTGAGATTCTGTCATTTTTATGTTTGTATGGTAACAAAAATAGAGTTTATTCACGATAAAATAAAATTAACCATCTATATGAGTGTTCGATTATGAACATCATGTGGTGTGTCATTGTACACATATTACTTCTCTGAAAAATAACATTTTACTTAATAAATTGGGCTCCAGATTATAATTTAATTTGGCATAATATATGATTATCTCTCGTGGATATATATGTTTGAGTTAAATGGTAGAGCTACATGCTGAGTTAAGAATACGAATTTTATTGATTTTTGTGTTATTATTATTTTCTGGGTCAATTATATTGTTTGGCCAAAACAGAACTTATACGACAAACCGAATAATTGATACTCCTCCTACAATTGATGGAATTATTGATGAAGAAGTCTGGGATGAAGTCCCTTGGTCGGGTGACTTTACTCAACGCGAACCCTATGAGGGTGAACCTCCTTCTCAAAAAACAAACTTCAAAGTTATCTATGATAATAATAACTTGTATGTTGCAATTAGGGCTTTTGATACTGAACCTGATGAAATTGAACGCCGATTAACACGACGAGATAGCTTTGAAGGTGATTGGGTTGGTATTGGTATAGATAGTTATAATGATAAACTAACCGGATTTACCTTTGCTGTAAATGCTGCGGGAGTTAAAGGAGATGCCATAATAACAAATGATGGTGATTTTGATATTACATGGGATCCTGTGTGGTATGTTAAAGTAAGTATCGATGATCATGGTTGGATTGCTGAGATGAAAATTCCCTACAACCAATTACGATTTGCTAAAATGGATTACCACGTTTGGGGGTTTGAAGTATTGCGTCAATTATTTCGAAAAGAAGAGCTTTCGCTGTGGCAGATGATACCTGTTGATGCAGCAGGATGGGTTAGCAGATGGGGTACATTAGAAGGAATAAACAACATTAGTCCTAAAAAAGAAATAGAGATTATCCCCTATGGAATGATTAAATATGAATCCTTTGAAAAAGAGGACGGTAACCCATTTGCCACTGGTTCTAAATTTGGATATAATGCCGGTGTTGATGGAAAGGTTGCAATTACTAATGATCTTACATTAAATTTCACAGCAAATCCTGATTTTGGTCAGGTAGAAGCCGATCCTTCGGAAGTAAACTTAAGTGCGTTTGAATCCTTTTTTGAAGAGAAAAGACCCTTTTTTGTTGAAGGGAGTAGCATTTATAATTATCCATTAACAGCTGGTGATGGACCATTTAGTAGTGATAATCTTTTTTATTCAAGGCGAATAGGTAGACAGCCTCATTATGAACCTGAGTTATTGGATGAAGAATATTCTGATTCTCCTGAGTTCACAACAATTCTAGGAGCAGTTAAACTTTCGGGGAAAACCGAAAATGGTTGGTCGATTGGTGTATTAGAGAGTTTAACAAGAGAAGAGAAAATTACTATCGATTTCAATGGGGAACAAAGGAAAGAGATTACTGAACCAACAACAAATTATTTCAACACTCGTATACAAAAGGATTTTAATAATGGGAATACTCAGGTTGGAGGAATGATTACGGCTACAAACAGATTTATTAACGATTCTACGTTAGAATTCTTGCCAACATCAGCATATACATCTGGCTTGGATTTTACGAAATTTTGGGACGAAAAGTCATATTATTTAGCTACCAGAGCAATAGTGAGTGTTGTTAATGGAAGTACTGAAGCCATTACAGAAATTCAGGAATCTCCACAACACTACTTTCAGCGTTCAGATTCCAAGCACTTAAAAGTTGACACAACTCTTACTAGTTTGAGCGGACATGGCGGTACAGTTGAGGGTGGTAAAATTGGTGGTGGACATTGGTCATTTGGTGGATGGACCACTTGGCGATCGCCGGGACTTGAGCTTAACGATATGGGGTATTTAAGAATTTCCGATTTTATTAATCAAATAGCATGGGCAGGTTATCGAATTTGGGAACCGATTGGAATATTTAGAAGTGTAAATTTTAACGCTGCAGCTTGGTCAGGCTGGGATTTTGCAGGGTTGCATCTTTACAATGGAGGTAATATTAACGTTAACACTCAATTCACAAATTATTGGCGATTTGGAACCGGTATTAATCGTGAGGGATTTGATATTAACCGGCATGAATTAAGAGGAGGGCCGGCATTAAGAGCCCCGGGAAGCTGGAATAGTTGGTTTAATATAGGTACCGATGATAGAAAGAAAATCAAATTGTCGTTGATGGCAAGCGGTAATTGGGGCGATGATCATTATCGCAAATCTAGTTACTTTAGTTTTGAGATAGAATATCGGCCATTGGATTTTATTCAATTGTCGGTGGAACCGTCATATAGTATGTCAAATAACTACATGATTTATGTTGAAACCATTGAATTTGAAAATGGTGATACTTATTTAGTTTCATCAATCGATAAAGAATTTGTAAGCATGGACATAAGAATAAATGTTGGCATTACTCCGGATTTGAGTATTCAGTTTTGGGGGCAACCATTCTTATTTTCAGGTGATTACTCAGGTTTTAAAAAGGTTGTTAATCCAATGGCAACTAACATCAAAGACCAATACCATACATATACTGCAGATGAAATTAGTATCAATAAAGAGGATGATATGTACACGGTTAATGATGGTACTGAATCCTTTAAGTTTGAAAACCCAGACTTTAGTTTTTATGAATTTAGATCTAACTTGGTAGTGAGATGGGAATATATACCTGGGTCTACGGCATATTTGGTTTGGTCGCAGGGACGAACAGGTGACCACCCCGATGGAAAGTTTAGCTTAGGGGATAATATTGACAGACTTTCATCGCTTACAGCCCATAATGTTTTTCTTTTAAAACTATCTTATAGATTTAGTTTTTAATATTGTTCAATCAGCATATTAAGCAATTAATTCTTATTTAGAATCATTATAATATTCTCATCTAAAAATGATACTCTTTCTAACCGAATGATTATTTTTGCAAATAATATTTCTTTAACAAATTCAATATGAAATACGATATTATCATTATAGGGAGTGGCCCCGGAGGTTATGTGGCTGCAATTAGAGCGTCACAATTTGGGAAAAAAGTTGCAATTGTTGAAAAGGCGGAGCTAGGAGGCATTTGCCTTAACTGGGGATGTATTCCAACAAAATCATTGCTGAAAAGTGCGCAAGTGCTTAACTATGCAAGGCATGCAGCTGATTATGGTGTGAAAATTGATGGTGAAGTTAATCCTGATCTTGCCGAAATGGTAAAACGTAGCCGTGGCGTTGCTGAGGGTATGAGCAAAGGAGTTCAGTTTTTATTGAAGAAGAATAAAGTTGATGTAATAAATGGATTTGGTAAAGTTATACCAGGTAAAAAAGTAGAGGTTTCTACCGATGGCAAAACTGAAATCTACGATGCAGATGCCATTATTATTGCCACAGGAGCTCGCTCGCGTGAACTTCCAAATCTTCCACAAGATGGAAAGAAAATCATCGGTTATCGTGAAGCTTTGGTTCTTGAAAAAATGCCTAAAAGCATGGTAGTCGTTGGTTCTGGGGCCATAGGATCGGAGTTTGCATATTTTTTTAATAGCCTGGGTGTTGAAGTCACTCTTGTTGAATTTATGCCTAATGTTGTGCCTTTGGAAGACGAGGAAGTTTCTAAAGCATTAGCCCGGTCTTTCAAAAAGGCCAAAATGAAAGTGATGCTTGATTCATCTGTTGAAACAGTTGACACAACAGGTAATATCTGCAAAGTTAGCATAAAGACGAAAAAAGGTATTGTTGAAGTAGATGCTGATATCGTGCTTTCTGCCGTTGGGATAGCAACAAATATTGAAGGAATCGGATTAGAAGAGGTAGGTATTGAAACTGAAAAAGGCAAAGTTCTGGTAAATGATTACTATCAAACAAATGTACCCGGGTACTATGCAATTGGAGATATTGTGCATGGTCCGGCTTTGGCACATGTTGCATCACACGAGGGTATAACTTGCGTTGAAAAAATTTCAGGTATGGATGTTGAACCTATTGATTATGGTAATATTCCTGCATGTACATATACAAGTCCTGAGGTTGCATCTGTTGGAATGACTGACGTTCAGGCTAAGGAAGCTGGATATGATATTAAAGTTGGTAAATTTCCATTTACTGCATCAGGTAAAGCAAGCGCTGCCGGTAAAAAGGATGGTTTTGTCAAAGTTGTTTTCGATGCTAAATATGGTGAGTGGTTAGGTTGCCAGATGATAGGTGAAAATGTTACTGAAATGATAGCAGAGGTTGTTGTAGCACGTAAACTGGAAACAACCGGACATGAAATTATTAAATCAGTTCATCCTCATCCTACAATGTCGGAGGCAGTTATGGAAGCTGTTGCTGCTGCTTATGGTGAGGTGATTCATATTTAATTGTTGATAATTCAGTGTAAAATGTCAAATAACTTATTTGATAAATTTAAACTCGGGGATATTATTCTGAGAAACAGAATTGTAATGGCTCCACTTACAAGGAGTCGTGCAAATAATCCCGAACATAAACCAACCGAACTGATAGCTGAATATTACAGACAAAGGGCATCCATAGGTCTGATAATCAGTGAAGGATCACAGGTTAGTCCCATGGGAGTTGGTTATGTTAATACACCTGGAATATACTCTGATGAACAGGTTGAAGGATGGAAACTGGTTACGGAGGCTGTTCATAATGAGGGTGGTAAAATATTTATTCAGCTTTGGCATGTTGGAAGACTTACTCATCCATATTTTTTGAACGGAGAACTGCCATTGGCACCATCGGCCATAAATCCCAATCACCCGATAAGGACACCTGAGGGTGAGAAACGGTCGGTAACGCCAAAGGAAATGACGAAGGAGGATATTAAAATGGTTATTAATGAATTTGCTGTTGGAGCTACCAATGCTGTTAAAGCTGGTCTTGACGGAGTTGAAATTCATTCCTCAAATGGATATCTACTTCATCAGTTTTTTGCCCCTTGCTCAAATACTCGTACCGACAAATATGGAGGTTCCATTGAAAACAGAGTTAGAATTATGTTTGAGCTACTTGATGAAATGAAAAAGTATATCCCTGAAAACAGGATAGGAGTGAGGCTAAATCCATCATCACATAATTACCATGGCCTAACCATTGATGAGGAAACATTGCCAACCTTTGATTATTTAATTAATAAATTGAATGATTATGAGCTGGCTTATCTACACTTAAGTGAACCATTCACAGATGTAACAAATGTACCTTTTGCAGAGCCAAATATTGCCAAGCGGTACAGAAAGATATACAAGGGCAATTTGATGATTAACAAAGGATTTACTCTTGAATCGGGTAATGAAATCATCAAAAATGGTGGGGCTGATTTAGTTGCCTTCGGTACTCCAACTATTGCTAATCCTGATTTGGTTTATCGAATGAAGAATGATATTCCTTTAGCAGTTGCCGACAAAAAGAAATATTATTCAATCGGAGGGGCTGGTTATACAGATTACCCATCTTTTGAAGAAATATAATTTCATATAAGGATGTAATGGAAACCTCATATGGCAATAGTTTTAATTTCTCACAAAGCCGCAATTACGATTATATCGTAACGCAAATGGTTTTTACCTTCTAGAAAGTCTTCCAACGCCGGACAGTGCGATGGAGTGACTTGTGCGTATATTTAAAAAAAAAAGTGACATTGTGATAAGGTGACAATGGCTCATAATTCAATTCACAATAATCTTTCTATTAAAACTCCACTTTCCATTAAACACCTTCACCACATAAATTCCACTATTCCAGCCACTAACATCAATTGTTGTATTCTTATTTATAACTTTTACTGAATATACTTTTGAACCAACTGAGTTATAGACTTCAATGTTGTATGATTGTTGGGTGCTATTTTCCAGCTCCACAAACAAAGTACTTGTTGCAGGATTAGGATACACACGCAAATTGCTATTACTCTTGTTTTCTTCAGTACCAAGGCACATATAGGTTTGTATAATCAGGCTATCGCTCCATTCACTTTCTCCACAATCGTTGGATGAGCGAACTTTTATGGTTGCCGGACCTTCGTATATTGGGTTCCAATGTATTTGTGTTGTAAGGTTGTCTTGTATTAATGTTCCTGCTGTTTCAGGTTGAAGTTCCCACTCGTAATACCATGCACCATTTGTAAAAGATGTTGAGTAGGTAGTAATGCTATCAGTATTAACACAAAGATAATCTTTACCTATTGGCTTTTGTGGTATTGAAGGCTGGAATTGGGAGCAGTCTTTGATGTTTATTACCCAGGCATCTTTTTTGTATTGACCCCCAGGATTAATTATACACTCCACATCACCATGCAATGTTCCTGTTTCGCATGTTATTGCATAGTTGTAATTATTAATTTGGGTAGCACCGTGTAATGGTAGTGATTCTCTGCCTCCACTTCCAATGCATTGCTGCCATTGTAATAAACCGGTACTATCTATATTAACAATCCATATATCAGCAAATCCATTTTCGCTATGATTACCGACTACATCTCCATCATTTGAAGCTGTATATCCGATTATTGTCAAACCATTGTTCGAAGTTTTAAAAACCGAAGCGGCAGCATCAAGATCAGTGCCGCCTAAGCATATTTGCCACAATAAGTTGCCATTAGTATTGATTTTAAATAACCATATATCATATATTATTTGGCCAGCAATTCCATGAAATCCACTAACATCCTGGTCGTTCGAATTTGTGAGAGCCAATAACGCATACCCATCATCTAATTCAACAATTCCTGTTCCTGTTTCAGAGTAACTGCCACCATAACAATTTTGAAATAAAATTTCTCCGTTAATGTCAATTTCAACAACCCAAACATCGGTATCCATTTCTGACTCATCTTTTTGACAATCGATCATTCCTCCTTTTTCATAAAACGATCCGGTAAACATGTATGTGCCTTGAGAAGTAGCAATCATACTATTAATTCGGTTCATTGAATGGTTGCCGTACGACTTTTCCCATATCATATTTCCGTCGGAGTCTATCCTGAAAAGCCATACATCACGAACTCCGTAAAAAGTACTTATATCACCACCATCAGTTGTTACCATTGATCCCACTATCAATCCGCCATCAGTTGTTAGTGTAGCATCTTGAAAGTCATCCAATGAATAACTTCCATAACATCTTTCCCAAATTATATGTCCAATAGAATCAATTTTTACTACCCAAACCTCATAACTACTATGGTTATTTGACTGAACATCTCCATCATCAGAATTTGTTCCTCCAATTAAATAGTATTCATTATTTGGTAATTCGATTATTTTATAGAAACCCTCACCGCCACTACCTCCATAACAATTTTCCCAGATAATATTACCAATTGAGTCCAGACTAACGATCCAAGGATCAGCTCCACCATGAAAATTAGAAATTCCAGGATATTCTTTACTGATAGTTTGACTAACCAATACTCCATACTTAGTTTTACTTATACAACCAGGGCGATCATCCTCATCTGTTCCCAGGCATGCTTGCCAAACAATATCCATTTGTTGTGCATATAAAAAAGAAGTTAAAATGACCAAGATCAGTATTAGTGAATATTTTAATTTCATAAAAAAAGCTTTAAACGGATTGGGTAAATTACCCAACCCGTTTGTTTAAATCTAATGATTAATAATCATTTTATTAGTACTTGAGTATCCATTTGTTGAAAGTGTTATAATATATACACCATTGGGTATATTTCTTGTATCCCACAACTTCACACCTTCATTTCCTGAAACGGAAAGTGCTTCTAATATACTACCCCTAATATCAGTAATGGTAATTTTTCCACCTACAGAATTGTGAGGTAGCTGATACTTAAATTCTGTCCAGTCCTTTGCTGGGTTAGGTATAGCCTCAATTGTACAAATCATTAGTTGATTGTAACCGGAGATGTTTATGTCTGATGATTTCATTGTGTTTGAGTCGCTAACATAGAGGCAGTTACAATAACTGTCATCATAAGCAAACTCAAGAATATTTCGAGCATACGACCTTGCCTCTTTGGTCGATGAATCAGCTAACCATATTAAATCAGCAATTTCTAAACTATCAAGTTGATAAATACTTCTATTTTCACTTTTAAGTTTAATATTTAGATTGACCATATAGCTATAATCATTTAAAGCATCTAGTTGATCTCCTTGTAGTTCATAGAGTCCAGGTAACATATTAAGCAAAGTTAACGCATTCGATGTATCACCTTCTGATAAATATGAATTAATTATTTGCTTATCTGAGCCCATTATACCAATGTTATCCAGCCAGTTACGGTAATCAACCTTGTCAACAATAGTATCAGACAATATGCTTCGGATAATATCCTGCGCTGCTTTTAATCTCTCCGAGCCATAATATGCCATATCCTGAACAAGTACCGTTTTATATGTACTGCCTGTTGAAAGATCGCGTAGTATGGATATCATATAATCAGGTAAGGGGTCTTCTTTATTTTCCAGATAGTTAAGTAACTCTTCTTTCTTCATCTCATCAGGGTTTGCTGCCATAATATCAAAGATTGCTGATTCAGGGAAGACATCTGTTCGGTCAGCAACTTCTTTTAATACTTCTTCGGAAAGATGAGGAGAATCTCCTAACAATTGTGAACGCAATACCCACATGTCGTCAGGTACAGCTGTTTGTATATCAAGTAATTCAGAGGTTGTGCTACCACCATCCTCTAAATTATCATACAGCATTTTTACGTTTTCATAATCTGAAAGATTTAGCGCATATTCTGTTTCTATTTGTTGGCGCTTTACTGAACTAAATTTGATATCTCCACCTTCTCCATAATGAGAAAGACAGTCATTAGACTGTTCAATATCTATCTGAAAGTGGTCCGGGTGGTAACGAAAAACATGTTCGGGGAATTGATCGGGACAGTTTGTTTCATTACAATAGTACCAGTTAATATCTCTGTACCCCTCTTGTCGAAAACTCCAATTGATTTCAGGGAAAATAATTTCAGAAAAAGTATTACCACTTGCCCTTACGTTATTATCTCCATGGTAAGAGTGAATCATTGCTTCTATTGGCTCAACATCAGTTACAATAAAATCCACATTATTTTGGCTATTTGTATTACATTCATATTTTAAACCTAGGGCTTCATTCCAAGTATTTGCTCTATTAGTTCCATAGGCATAATTGCCATAACTTAGATTTTGGAAATCATTGTTATATATAAAATCTACATAGACAGGGCATTCGAATGCTCTAATACCAGTGTAATAACCGGTTTGTCCTCCTGTGAATTTGGAGAATTGGTTTTCTTCAATAGCAAAACCTACGGAGCTGTGTATATCAATGCCATAACCCATTGAGTAACCGCAGGATGTGTCTATATAGTTATAGCCTACTTCAAAATTACTGTTAATTATAATTACATTATTAACAGCACTAATATACGCTCCAATACTATTATTAATAAACTCAGCATTATCCACCATAATTGTATTTGTACTGCTTATATCATTAAGGACATTAATTCCTTTGTAAAGGTTGTTAAACTCACAGTGGTAGTCAACTCCTGCATAACTATAATCTAATAATTTGTAGCCGGCATTAAATGAATTAATACCTGTACCCCTGTTTGGCCATGAGGTATTATAATTACTAAAAGTACAGCCTCTGAAGTTTATGCCTGCTACATTATCGAGTTTTATTTGTTCCGCCATATACTGGTTAAATAAATATAAATCGTTTATTTCAAAGCTACAACTAATAAATTCACACCTGTAAGGTAATTTTATTTCGGGTGCAACTGAGTTGAAATTTTGATAGGGCATAAAATTTATTGATGTAATGTTATTTTCGAATGTACTATTTGATGCAAGAACTATACCTCCCACAGAACCTACATTTTGAGGGTTGTTATTTGTAACTGCCAACACTGCATTCTTAATTAGTGAACTATTTTCAACAACCAGTTTGCCCTGGTAAACCAAACCATTTGCATATTGTAATTGGGAAGCAATTTTAATCCCCCTTACTTCAATACCATGCCATGGATCGTTGCATGCTGCATGGTGTGTTAAAGTGGTGCTGTTAAGTATTAATTCCCCACCATTTACACCGGGAATTCCATCCCCAATATTTTCCATAGTTCCTGCTTCAATAATAATCTTTGCATCGGGGCCCATTAGAATTGTAGAATTGTTAAAAGTAATTTTTACTCCTTTGGGTATAGTAAAACCTTTTGCAAATGACAAAATAACATTATTAAATGGATCTTCTTGCTGAAATGTAAAGTGTTCCTTATAGGTATAGTCGTCAAAGTCAACACCAATTAAAAAACTACCTATAAATTCATTATCATAACTATCGGTTATTATATAATCATATGTTCCTTCGCCAAGATTATTTGCGTAAAAATATCCATCATCATCCCATGAGAAAATAATGGATGGGTCACTGGTACATTCTATTGTATATGGATCGTTAGGAGCTTCGAATGGCGCACCACCACTTACATATATTATTACACTTCCATCAGTATCACCCGGGCAGGTAACATCTTCTGGGAATGCTTCTGCTTCAAGGGGTACCCAAGTGTTTGAGTTTTCGGGGAGTATGTAGTAGTTTTTGTTTTCAAATTCTCTGAAAGTTGAAACACTTTGTGGAATTGGATCATTAAACTCAAAAACATCAGGTACAAAGGTGCCTGCTGTAATATTGTGTTGAACATCATCATATTGATAAATTCGGCCAAGTTTGTTTCCATCATTTGAAACACCATATATATGTCCATCAGGTGCAGTTTGAAGGAATGTTCTACCATAGTCGTAATAAGGTGCAACGGAATGAACATATACAATGTCGGTGGTGGATGCATAGGTTACATAGTTTATCTTCACAATCCCTCCATCTGTTGTTGATATATAAAGCATGTTGTCTTCGAGAGTTGAGAACTCTATTCCACCAATTCTACCCAAATCAAGATCAATTATTTTAGGTGTTCCACTGTTCACAACTATTATTTGGTCAACAATAACCCAATTTTGGTAAAGATCATAGGTGCCATGAGTCCATGCAATAACATCATTGTTATTATCAACAATATATTCAAGGTTGTAAGCGTCAAAATGCTTCTCGGATAAATCTGTATGATTTTCGGTAATAATATCAGCAATAAATTGAACTCCGTTCTCTGTGATGATCCAATGACGAAGAGCTGCATCTTCATATGGATTACCTGGTTCTGTTCGAATTGTTGATGTAAACATTTCTCTTTCTCCTCCTATTTCCTCGCCAATTGCAAAACCGGTATAACCAAATCTAACACCTCCGATTATATGACTATCGCTATCTAATGTAGCTTGGCTGGATGAATAATTGATTTGGTTATACTTGAGATTACAACTTGTCACCCGCTCTTCTATATAAAATGAATAGTATTTATCAACATGGTTGGGTTTATTAATTATTTGATATTCTTGTTGTAATTTTTGATTTGTCCATGGATCATATGTATTGCTGTAGCAAAGCTGGGGTCCTATAACGTAAAAATTCCGATCATAGTTGTTGTTGTAGGCACCGCCAGACACATAGCAATAATTATCACCATTAAATATTGGTGTTTCAGGCAATTGTAGTTTTTCAATGGAGCCATCACTATTAAACGTTAATTGATAGGTCCCATAGGATTGGTAGTAAGCATTCTCTATTGTAGGTAGAACCCACCTGCCAAGCACATGTTGAGCATTTAAATTGTTCAACATACTAATTGATAGTATTGTAAATATTATTAAAATATATTTTTTCATGATTTTTTGTAATTAGTTAATTTAAGGGATAAATAAGAAATAGGTTTTGGAATATCGAGATGTGTGATATTTAAGGGGGGTGGAGGTCTAATGGAGTATGTATGTATGTATGTATGTATGTCCGTCTCCGTTGTCCTCCGACGGATAAATATGTCCTTCTCATCTATGTTTCGTTGGATAGATGAAGGTGCTAATGATACATAACAAAGCAACTTGTACCCATTTGGAGTACAGTATAAAAAAATGGATGATATTGATTTTCTCAACATCGCATATTCAATGGGTTAGTGGTATCTACTTATTAGTACCCAAAAAACTTTTTTTTATACCTACTAGTAAACTTTTTTATGAAAATAAAGTCTATTTATAATGGGTATAGATTATAAATTGTTAGAGACAGTCAAAATTGGTACTATTGTATGGAGATTTTTCGTCACTCCTTATAGTCGTTTCCCTCGAAATTGACAGATACCACATAGGTGCGCATTTCATAGGAGAGGTAGTCATGTGATTGGTTAATATGATTAGATGTTATTACAGGTTTTTAAGAGCAATGGTGTGGCATGCTACTATACCAGCAGTTTCGGTACGTAATCTTGATTTGCCCAAACGAATAGGAACAAAGCCATTTTGTTTAGCTAGGTTGAATTCTTCTTTACTAAAATCACCTTCGGGACCAATGAGTATTAAGGCATTATTGCCTGGGATATATTGTTCAAATAATTCATTCGTTACTTCATCATCAATGTAGGCAATGTATTTATAACCATCAAAATCCTGTTTAATAAAATCATTGTACCTTTGTTTGTTATTTAACTTAGGATGGTAAGATTTTAAAGATTGTTTCATGGCTGAAGTAATAACCTTATTTAATCTATCAACTTTAATCTCTTTCCTTTCAGAATGGTAACAGATTATGGGCGTAATAATATCAATTCCTATTTCGGTTGATTTTTCAAGAAACCACTCGTATCTTGTAATATTTTTTGTGGGAGCAATGGCAATTTGCAGTATAGTATCTCGCTTATCCTTGCCAATTGTTTTCTCAGTAATTTCAATAACGCATTTTTTCGAATTTGCATCAACAATAATACACTTGTAGTTGTAGCCTTTTCCATCCGTGAAAAAAACAATATCTCCAACAGTTTTCCTAAGTACTCGAATTATATGCTTTGACTCTTCCTCACTGAGGGTAGTTACAGGCTCGACAATATTTGGGGAATAGAATAAATTCATTTTTACAAAGATTTCAAAAAAAATAGTCCAACCTATAAGATTGGACTATTACTATGAACGATTATCAATAGTTCAAATATAACTATTTAATAATTAACTTTTCAACTACTGACCCAAAATCTCCGTTAAGTCTAACAAAGTATACTCCTGAATTCCAATTTGTGGATTCATTTATAACGATGCGATTGTTATTTGTGTTAAGGGTTTGATTATACACTATTTGGCCTATGTGATTAGTAACTAGTACACTGCTGTAGTTGCTTTCGTTGGGTAATACAATTGTAAATGACCCTCCTGTAGGGTTAGGATAAATACGAATTTGCTCGTTAGCACGACTAATTTCTGATTGACCTACAGTTTGAGATACAGCAACATTATCGATAAAAATAGGATTGCCAAAGTAACTATAAGTTTCAAAAGCAATTCTTACATCAGATGATCCGGCATATTCCGAAATATTCAACATCACACAGTTTGCTCCCCAACCCGACATACACCAGTCGGATTCTACTTCAGGGAAAAAATCATAATCGGTTGGTTCATGAGTAGCAAAATTACCCGTTCCATCTTCGCCACCTTCCCAAATACGATTCCATGTTTCGCCACAGTTGGTGGATATATAAACAATCAATGAATCGGTGTAATCAATAACTTGAGTATTTTGAGCATAAGCGTGTTGAAACTCTAAATGTGCTGATGTTAATCCTTCGAGGTTAAAAGGAGCCGAAATTAATCTATCGCGCTGTGCTATGGCAAAATAATCTCTAAAGTTAACTGCAGGAGCATGCGATCCGGGTGTAGTACCACCAATTTCATACATTTCCCAGGTTACATCACTATCTGGATTCTCAATTGTCCAACCATAATTATCAAAACCATTATCTTCAAAAGTATCTATAAAGTAAGGAGTGTAGCCACCAGAGTTGATCATATCGGTTTTTGTTAATTCGGATGAACCGTTTAAGTTCCATGATGTTAGGGTAACTGAATAATTCGTTTTTGAATTAAAAACAACTTCAGGGTTTTGACTTGTCTCATCTGTTCCGTTAACATATTCAATATCAGAAGGTTCAAACGACCACAGCCATTGAATTGGGCTGAGAGCTGTTAAATCCTGGAATTTAACTGGTTCACCAAAACAGAAGATATTAACATCAGAAGTGAAATCAACATTTGGAAGTACCGTTGAACTAACAGTTATATATGTTTCTTTAACCAATGAATCAATACCAAGATAATTAGAGCTTACTAATTTCACACTATAAACACCTTCTGCGATATAGAGTACGTTTTCTGGATTTTGGTCAGTTGATGTTGAAGGAATTCCACCCTCAAAAGTCCATGTCCAATCAGATGGAATACCTGATGTTAGGTCACTGAAATTAATAGTTTCACCCACAGGAATTAATACTTCATCAGATGTAAAATCTACAACCGGAATAGCCACAAAGTTAAAAGAGGCAATTTGAGTTTTCCATCCCCATCCACCATTAGTATATTCGGTTGTAAACCAGAATGTGTTATGATCAGTAGGATCTATCCTCATGGAGGAATAATCGCCCCATCGGCTAACGCCGGTTTGGGATTTTGTTCCTTCGTATATACTTGTTTCATCAATATCAAATATTCCTAATCCAAGTGGAGAACCGGCTGATTGTCCAGCTACACGGATTGATGGATATGTATTGCTGCTGGATACTGAATATCCCGCAGCAATATCACCATTTTGATTCATTGATACGCTACCCATCCAACGATTCTCTCCATCTTCAGGAGCGTAAGTACTTTGTTGATAAATACTCCATCCCGATCCATAATTTCTTAATTCATACCATCTTACACCGGCTCTTCCACTTCCGGCATTTACAGTATGGTTTGTCATTAACACTTGATAATCATCAAAGTTTCTATACTGTAGACGTACCATTGTCATGCCACTTAAATCATCTAATGTGGTACCCGTTCCTGGTTGTTCAATATTTATATTCTGTGAAGAAAATGGCTCGGTAATTAAGTCGTCGATACGGGTTACGGAAGAGTTTTGAGTATTATCCCAATCAACATCAATTTCCCACATTTTCAATCTGTTATATCCAACATCAACAATATAATTAGGTGATCCGGCAGGAGGTTGCATTGTACCATCAGCATCAGCTGCAAGCAAACCATAGTGATTTGGGCCGATATTAAAATATATCATTTCAGCATTGGGGTCACCAACAAGCATAGCTTCTCTATCGCAAATACTCATACCTGCCGTAAAGCCACTTCCAAATTGGTGAGTTGAAAAATAGTAACCATCAGGCCAAACACCAAATTTTGGATAGTCGGGCATGTCATCAAATTGGAAGGCGTATCTATACCATTCTCCCAAAGGATCACTTGTTACTGATACCGCTATTAATTCATAGAAATATGGATTTTGTGGAAGCGAAAACTGGGTAGCTATCCATCTGTCAGCATATTCATCATAAATTATTATCGGGTCACCATCGTTTGTTGTTGACCATGGACCGGTAAAACCATCCCAAAGGGTGATATTGTCGACCGGGCCATACAATAAGTTCCCGCTTTTATCCCATATTGCAAAGCCTTGATTCACCATTTGAAAATAATGGTCGTGACCTACATCGCCATCGGTATCAGGAGGAGCTACACCATATGTGTTTGTTACTCCACCAAAATTAACACCAACAGTACCTTGATTTCGGCCACCATACATAATCTTATCTTGTAATACAGGATCAGGTCCAGCCATTGGTTCTTGATGCTTTAATTCATCATCAATACCGAATTTATTGGGGACAAGTTTATTTTTCCAGTTTCTTTTTCGTACTCCATATGGCACCTCTTCAATGGATCGAAGCGGTTTTGAAATATCAAAATGTACTGCTTTTGTAATTTTTTCAGGATGCAATACCTGTGAAATTACAATATTAGATGATGATAATACTATCATCAATGAAATTGTGAAAGTTAAAATTCTCATAGTAGACTATTAAATACGACTGATTATTAGGAGGATATGGTTGCGGTATCCCAAATATTTTTTCACTAACGCGCAAAAGTAAATTAATTTACACAACAATGACAATACTTATCTAGAAAAGGTTGTTAAATAGGTGTTAAACGGTATTGAGTTTTTGGTTTAGAGTTTAGGGTTTTGGGTTTAGAGTTTTGAGTTTAGAGTTTTGGGTTTTTGAGTGCGGTTGTGGCTTATTATGAAGATTCTCTTTGTACGACCGTGGTTACCAGTGGAGAATTCCAAATTATCTCAAAACTTCCAGAATATTGTACATTATTTGGACAGTTTCTTGTCGAACTTTTTTACAGCAAACAAAACAATCCTGTAACTAAGGTAAATAAAAACAGGCCAGCTAATTAGCCAAAGTATTTCAGTTGTATACATAGTGTTATCTTTTAACTTTAATAAGCGTGTGTGTCTTTTTCCATCTCATCTTCGGTTATCTTCTTTTTATTTAACGCAGACCATGCATACCAAATATAGGCAATTACAAATGGGACAATCAATGATACATACGACATTGCCACAAGCGTATAATTAGAGGAGGAGGCATTCTGAATTGTTAATGAACTTTGTAGGTCGTAGGTTGATGGATAAAAACATGTGTTATTAAATCCAGCAATAAGAAACAAGGCAAAAACTGTTAAAATTGTCCCACCACCGGTGATCCAAATTGCTTTGTCGCCACATTTTTCAAAGTAGAAATAGCCCTTTATTATCCCAAATATTACTGCGACTACACCAGCCAGAAAAATTACTCCAACAACAGGCATTTCCCATAGATTTAATAAATATTTATGCGCTTCCATTGAAACTTTACCGTTAACGGGGTTATAAGCAAAACCATCAATAATAATGATACTTGCCAGAAAAAATAAAAAGATGGCTAAGAAAGGGATTGCATTTGTAATCAATTGTTTTTTCGCCCGCTTTAGTATTGCGGTGTCATCAATACTATTAATGAAATACATCGATGCCAGTACTCGGGATAGAAAGAAAACTGCTAATCCCAGTGATAAGTTTACATAAGTTCCATATCTCATGAAATTAAAAGCGAGTTCAAGTCCTCGATAGGGGGTTTCCCAAGTTGAACTATTCATATTATTAATTGAGAATTCAGAGCCAGTGAAAAAAGTACCAACAGCTGTTCCTATTAGTATTGTTCCCAATAATCCGTTGATAAACAAGAAGGTTTCATACGTACGAGAACCAAGGAAATTATTTGGCTTGGAACGATATTCGTACGAAACAGCTTGAAAAATAAACGCAAATAATATTAGCATCCATACCCAGTAAGCTCCACCGAAACTGGTTGCGTAAAACAATGGAAATGAAGCAAATGCAGCACCTCCAAAGGTTACAAGTATCGTAAATGTTAAATCCCATTTGCGACCAAGGGCATTTATTATTATTTTTCGTTGGAGGTCGGTTTTACCCAGAGTATAAATTAATGTTTGCCCACCCTGAACGAACAGCATAAACACCAAAATTGCACCAAGGAGAGAGACTACTGCCCACCAGTAATGCTGTAGTGTTAAGTAACTTAGATTTTCAAACATAACTCAATCCTCCTTTATTTTTGATTCCTTAACAATCTGTGCCAACATAATTTTTATTTCAGCAATTAGCAATGTTGTAAATGTAATTGCGAAAATCACAAAAGTTGTAATTACGCTTTTATGATCGATATTTGAAACGGCACTTAATGTCGGCATTAGATCTTGCACAACCCATGGCTGACGTCCAAATTCTGCAACTATCCATCCTGCCTGTTGTGCAATATAGGCCAGTGGAATTGACCAAAGCGCAATATAATTGAGCCACCTTGCTTTATAAATGTCTTTTTTAAATATGAAATAAATAATGACAATAAATAAAAGAAAAAATGAAGTTCCCAGGCCTACCATTGTGTGGAATGCATAAAATGTAACCGGCACATTGGGCACAATATTGTATGGATCATTATAATAACCATATCCAAAGTACTTATAATTACCTCTGAATTTTTCCAATTCAATGGACGCTGCATTTTTGTCACCAGCTTCCTTTGCCTTTTTGTAGTTGCTTAATGCAGTTATGGCAATCTTTCCTTGTTTTATTCTTTCGTAATATGAAACTATTCCATATTCCTTATTACCTCTTACCAGATCGTTAACTCCCGGCACAAATGCATTTGGATCGAGAGCAGCCATATATGACAATAAATTAGGAATCTCAATTTTAAAGGCAAAGTCAGCTCTCTTAGGATTTTCTTTTGTCGGTGTCTTTTGCATAAAACCAACTACAACCAATGGGGCATTTTGTTCTCCATTGTATAGTCCTTCCATAGCTGCAAATTTCATGGGCTGATCTCTAAATACGGTTCGTGCCGACTCATCACCTGTCATTAACATAAAGATGGCTGATAATAATCCAAAAACAGCTCCAATAACCATGCTTTTTTTAGCAAATATGACCCTTCGGTTTTTTAGTAAAAACCAGGCACTAACCCCAACAACAAAAATTGCGGATAGCACATAAGCTGAGGTTATGGTATGCAAAAACTTATTAATTGCGGTGGGTGAAAAAAGCACATCCCAGAAATTATTCATCTCATTCCGTGCTGTATCTGGATTAAATGTCATACCAACAGGATTTTGCATCCATGCATTAGCTACAAGTATCCATAATGCCGACAGGTTTGACCCTATGGCCACCAGCCATGCCGATAGCAGATGGAATTTTTTACTAACACGTCCCCAACCAAAAAACAGTATGGCAATAAATGTTGACTCGAGGAAAAACGCAAGTATTCCTTCTATTGCAAGGGGAGCTCCAAAAATATCCCCCACAAACCATGAATAATTTGACCAGTTGGTTCCAAACTCAAACTCAAGTATAATACCTGTCGCTACACCTATGGCGAAGTTTATTCCAAAAAGGGTCATCCAGAATTTTGTGATTTTCTTCCATTGCTCATCGCCTGTTCGTACATATAAGCTCATCATTATAGCAACAATAAATGACATTCCTAAAGTAAGAGGTACGAAAATCCAGTGATACATAGCAGTTAATGCAAATTGAGCCCGTGACCAATCAACAAGTGCTAAATCAAAATTCTCCATAATATGGCTATTTAATATTGGTAATTTGTTCTAAAACATGATTACTACGCTCTTCATCAGTGCTAAAATTTGTTTGTAAAATATTGGGGAAAAAGAATATTTTTAGTATTACAAACATGACGAAAAGCTTAATCAGAATTATTAACCACAGTTTTTTGCCTATGGTCATATTCCGAAATCCATCTATGTAAAATCTTAGTATCCTTTGTAAAAAACCCATACTTTGAAAAGAGTAATATATTAACAAATATATAACATATTTAAAACCCTTGTATGTGTTTGTTGAAAAGTGATGATTAAAAAATAATGATCTTGTGAAAGGAAGGCTTTGGTAACCCCAAAGATGTATTCAATGGAATAAGAGTTGTTATGGAAAGGAAACTAACTATCTAAATCGTTTTTTTTATGATATCAATTTATTAATACATGGTATTCCCATTGGCTGAAAAATCAGGTATTTGCTGCATGGAGTCCCAGTGTTCTACTATTTTCCCGTTTTCGTCAAACCTGAAAAAATCCATGGTTACATATTGATCATTTTCAGGCCACTGTTGATGCGTATGAATAGCTACCATATTTCCTTCTGCTACAGCTCTTAAAAACTCAATACTTTTATTTGGGTATTCTGTTGCCATTTTTTCAAAATATTCAATGAAAGGTTCGACTCCGTTTCCAACTAAAGGATTGTGCTGTATGTATTTGTTTCCTATATATAAGCCAACTGCTTTGCGAGGGTTGCCGTTATATTACATTCTATAAAATTCGATGGCGTTACTTTTGTTTTTTTCGAGATCCAGATTCATAATCATTATTATTTATTGATTAAATACAGATGTATGATATCTATTTAAATGAGAATAGAGATTATCTAAATAACCTAATTTACCAAAGGTTCAATACTAAGTACCAGTATCATTATTAATACAAAATAGTTAATCCTCATAAAATAATAGAATGGGTTAAAGTTTTGAGTACGAGGGTTGAGTAATTTTGAGAAAACAGCTATTAGCCATATTGATGCTACCAATATCATTATTTTAAATATTAGAAGGCTAATTAGTCCTGACATTGCAACCATTAAAGCTGATACTGCGGTGGCAACCGTCCATAAAAATGTGGAATTTTTTACTTGTTGCTTGCTTATTTTGGAGGTAATTGATGGGAAACCAGCTTTGTTATATTCCTCACCATATTTAAGCATCAGTAGCCAAAAATGAGGAACCTGCCACATAAAGAAGAAAAGACCCAGGACCATAGCTTTTGGATCAAGAAGACTTCCCCCGGCAGCAACCCATCCAACCAGTGGTGGGATTGCACCAATAACACTTCCCGGAATTACAGCAAATGCGGTTTTGCGTTTTAGTGGAGTATAAATTCCGTTGTACCATATCAAAGCAAGAATTCCCAACTGCATGGCAAGAAATCCGCTTCCATAATAAATTAAAGCTGAGCCAATAATAATTTCCGACAATCCAATAACCAAAGCCATTGTAGTGCTCAAATCACCCGAAGGAATAGGACGGTTACTGGTACGGGGCATTATTACATCCTTATCTCTATCTTGAATATGATTTAAAGCTGCTGAGCCACAAGCCAGGATGAATATTCCCAGAACCGGCATTACCATTTCAACATCAACTGTACCTTTCGCAAGGATATAACCAGCCATTGTAGTCAAAGTTACTGCAACTGTAATTCTAACTTTGTTGAGTTCCAGAAGTATTTTTATCCACTTTTTCATTTAGGAGTTTGGTTTATTTAAGAGTCGAGATGTAATCGATAATATTGTTAATGTCATCATCGGATAGTATTTCTCCGTAAGGAGTCATTAAACCAGCCTGGTATCCAACAACACTTACTGATGATGGTGTTTTTATCTTGTTCATGATATATTGATTATCAACCACAATTTCTTCTTCATTTCCATCTCTAAGTATTGTTTCAGTTTTTCCTATCAAATTTTTGAAACTTGGTCCAACAAGCCTACTACCATCTCTGGTATGACATGATAAGCAAGCATTATTTTTAAGAAGGGTTAGCCCTGGATGATCGTTTGATGTATCAGGTGAACTTACTAGCCAACTGTCGAAATTATCAGCTTCCACAACACTAACAGTACTAAGCATGTAGGAGTGGAGCTGTCCGCAATATTCAGCACATAATATATCGTACGTTCCTAATTTTTGTCCTGTAAACCACATCATGTTATTTCCACCTGGCACAACATCCTGTTTAACCCTAAAGGCTGGGATAAATAATGAATGAAGTACATCTTTCGATATAAGATTAAGTTTAACGGGCTGATTTAGAGGAATCACAAGTGAATCGCATGTTTTACCGTTAGGGTATTTAAATGACCATTTCCACATTTGTCCGATGGCGTCAATTTCCATGGCATCGTCGGGAGCTGTTAGCATTGGCTTATATCCCGTCCATCCATACCAGAACATAATTAGAACTAGTATGGTAGGAATAACTGTCCATATCACTTCCAAATAAGTATTGTGTGAAATGTTGGTGGCAACAGGGTTGTTCTTTTTGCTGTATCTAAAAAGAAAATATATCATCACTGCTGTAATTCCAACAAGGAAAAATACAGAAATGCTTAATATTAAATACATTGAAAAATCAACTCCTTCAACAAAATTTGATGCGTTCATTTATTATGTTTTATCGTGTTAAGTAATCAATTGTCAGCATTATAAGAAATACCATAAACAATGCCATTACAACTAACATCATTATTCGATATAATTTTGGATCGTACTTTAGATGCATAAAATAATATGCAACTACTAATGCTTTAACACTGGCTATAAATAATGCCGTAGCAACTGTTAACGTATTTAAGTCTGCCCCAAATACCGATATAAAGACAGTCATAAATGTTAGTAGGATTAGACTTATCCATGTTCCAAAATGCTCCACATAACTTGTAATATGAGGTGCATCATCATGATGATCGGTTGTAAGTTTATTGTTGCTCATATTTTAATGAATTAAATAGAATAATGGAAATAGATAAATCCAGATTAAATCCACAAGATGCCAATAAAGCCCTGAGTTCTCAAGTAATTGATTTTTGTCTTTATTAATCGATCCTTTTTTAATCTTGTTCATCACAACAAGAATAAATATCATTCCTACAATAACATGTAAACCATGAAGCCCGGTCATAAAGAAATATAAATAGAAATACAATTGTTCACCATGCGACAATGAGCCAAAGTGTTCCATCCCAGGCCACAGCCCATGCTCAATTTTTGCTCCCCATTCAAAATATTTAATAACTAAAAAAACAACAGCTGCAAATACGGTTATCAGTAGCAGCTTAAGAGATAGTTTTGAATTACCAAGCTGAATTGCTGTAATCGACATTGCAACAGTCATACTACTTGTTAATAGTACAACCGTATTAACTGTACCCATCCAAACATTTAAGTTTAAAGATGCCATTAGAAAGGCATCGGGGTTTAACGACCGATAAACCATATAAACTATAAATAATCCTCCGAACAACAATAACTCGGTATATAGAAATAGCCACATTCCCAGCTTTGATGCTTTTGCGTCGTAAGTATGCCCGGAATTAGGTAGTACAAATGAGTGTTCCATATATTATTAGTTTTTAATATCTTATATAATTGAAATTTAAATAGTAAGCACCAAAACTCATATTACAAAACCTAAATAAATCACAAACTACAATAATCTTATACTTCAAACAGGTGTTAGTATTGATAATTTGGTCAATGATATTTATTTGAAATTTAGTATTTGTCATTTGTTTATTTAGTATTAGCCTTTCTTTGCATTTGGGTAATTATATGGTCCACCTTCAACCAGTTCAGGAGCCTTATCGAAATTATAAAGGGTTGGGGGCGACTGAGTTTGCCATTCCAAAGTAATGCCATTCCAAGGATTTGAAGGTGCCTTTTTATTTGTAAAGTACCCTCTAAATAAATTGTATATCATTAAGTGTAAACCTATTATAAGTATCCATGAACCAATAGTTGAAATTTGATTAAGAGTATGAAACTCCGGCAAGTAATCATAATATCTACGTGGCATTCCTTTGATTCCAAGTATTAACATTGGGAAATAAAGAGTGTTAAATCCAATGAATAAGATAGCGAATGCAATATTTGCAACAACTTTATTATACATCTTGCCCCAAATCTTTGGATACCAATAATGAAGAGCACCAAAAAAAGCAAATCCTGTTCCACCAAACATTACATAATGAAAGTGGCCAACAACAAAATAGGTATCGTGCAAGTGTACATCAGCGGCAAGAGCTCCAACTACTAATCCGGTTAAACCGCCAATTAAAAAATTAAATATAAAAGCAATAGCATAAAGCAATGGCACCTGAACATTAATAGAAGCCTTGTACATAGTGGCCAACCAGTTAAATACTTTTATAGATGTTGGTATAGCAACAAAAAATGTCAGAATTGAGAAAATATAAGCTGCCGGGCCACTCATTCCTGATGTGAACATATGATGTCCCCATACAAAATAACCCACAAACGCAATGGCTAAACTTGAATAGGCAATTGCTTTGTATCCAAAAATTGTTCGTTGTGCAAAAGTTGGTATAATCTCACTTACAATTCCCATGGCAGGAAGCGCCATAATATATACAGCAGGGTGGGAGTAAATCCAAAATAAATGCTGATAAAGAATTGGGTCGCCACCGATGGATGGGTCGAATAGGCCGATACCAAGCGTCCTTTCTGCTACAATCATTAGCAATGTTATGCCAATAATTGGGGTAGCTAGTAACTGTATCCATGAAGTAGCATAAAGAGCCCAAGCAAATAATGGCATTTGATTAAATCCCATACCGGGAGCACGTAATCGATGGATAGTTACAATAAAGTTAAGTCCGGTTAATATCGATGAAAATCCTAGTATAAAGGCTGCTAGTACCGACATAGAAACGTTTGTGCCGGTTTTAACGCTGTACGGAGCATAAAAGGTCCAGCCTGTATCGGCAGGTCCATCTCCAAAAACCAATGTTGATAAGGCAAAAAGTGCACCTAGAACATATAACCACCATGACATTAAGTTTAGTCGGGGAAACGCAACATCATCAGTGCCAAGCATTATTGGCAAAAAGAAATTACCAAACACTGCCGGAATACTTGGGATGATGAATAAGAATATCATTATCACTCCATGTAGTGTAAATACCTGGTTATAGGTTTTAGCTTCGATTAAGTCGGCACCCGGGTTAAACAGTTCAAGACGCATTAAAACGCCCAGAGCAGCTCCCACCAAGAAGAACGAGCCAACGGAATAAAGATATAACAAGCCGATTCGTTTATGATCAAGCGAGAATATCCACGAAAACAACCCTTTTTTTACTTCAAAAAAATTAGGTTGTGATACTGAAGAATCTGTCATGTTATTGTGATTTTATTTTTTTTCTACCTCTAATAACTAGTGTGCCAAGCAGCACAAGTGCAATAAACAATATAATTGAACCGGATATTTTGGTGAAGTTTAAAACATACTTCTTTCCATCAGGATCGTAGCTAAAGCAAAACTTCAACATTTTATTAATGGTGGGGCCCGATTTTTCGTTGGCAGCTTCCACAATTGCCATTTTAATGTCGAACGGCATAAAATAAGTACTGCCGTATAGATATCGCGTTATTTTTCCTTTTGGACTAATTACAATCAATGTTCCCGGATGAATATATTCTTTGCCTTCCTTTTTAACTTTAAATCCTACATCATCTAGTAAGCGACTAATGGTAGTGCTATCGCCTGTAAAGAATTTCCAGGAATTTTCGGTGTCGCCATGGCTTACAAGCTTTTGGTAAGTCTTTTTCTTTTTCCTCGCCAGAGGAGGTGATTCGGCATGGGAAAAACTAATGGTATATACCTGATAATCTTTACCCATTTCAATATCAGTTTTGTCCATTGCTGCGGCAAGTCCATTAAGTAGCGGACTACAAATACCAGGACATTCATAATAAACAAGTGAGATAATTGTTGGCTTGTCGATCGATTCTTTTAGGTTTATTTCATTGTAGAGTTCATCAGTAAAAATAAGATCATCCGAAATATATTCATCAAGGTGCTCATATACTCCCAATTCATCCTGAGCTAATAGGCTAAAAGAAGTAGTTACTAATGCAATCAATAAAAAACCAGTGCTTTTCCAGTTTAAAAAAGGTTTCATTTTCAATAAGATATGTTATTTGGTTTAAGGCGGCTAATTTAGATTAAATCTAAATAGAATATAAGGGTCTAAATATGATATATAACATATTTTGGAATAATAAGATACTCCTGTTTATGTGCGAAAACCAGTAGTAATTTATAATTTGGTAACGGATCATACAGTTAATCAACTTATTCGCTGAATTTGAAGAATTCCATCTATTGCGCATAATGGAAATAGGGTATACAGGTATTTATAAATTTAAATCCTTTATAAATATTTCCCCAATATACATTATCTTTTAATCTTTGCATATTTGCATAAGTATCCACATAGTTGAAAAGGGTGTCGTATAATTATATATTTAGCAATATGAATTTAGTTTCTAGTTAAATTGCTACCTTACCGTTAAATATTGTTTTAATATAGATTATTTAGGCTTAATTGGTAATTTTATACTTATACATAATTATATATTTTTGCGTATAAAATTAATTTATCCCAGTATGGAAATCTTGTATATCAGGAATATGATGTGTAAATGCTGTATTCCTATTATTACCAATATTTTGGAAAATAATAATATTAAAGTAAAGTGCATTAAATTGGGATACGTTGAAGTCGTTTTTTCAGAAAATAGCTCAACTATTGATGAGATAGATAAAATATTACAAAAAGAAGGTTTTGGATTGGTAATGGGTAGGGAGAAAAGAATTGTTGAACATACAAAACATGCTGTTATTGAGTTAATTCATCAAATGAATAATGTTAACTCAATAGTTCAGAAATCAGACTATCTTGTTGAAAAATTAAATTTAAGTTACCAACAGTTGTCCAAACTATTTTCAAAATATGAAAATACTACCCTTGAAAGATTCATTATTCAAAATAAAATTGAGCGAATAAAAGAGTTGATTGACAGCGAGGAATTTACCTTATCTGAGATTGCATATATGATGGATTACAGTAGTGTACAATATCTTTCAGGTCAATTTAAAAAAGAGACCGGATTAACGGTAAGTGAATACAAAAAAGGAGATCGTAGAGAACGAATAGCTATAGAGGATTTATTATAGATTGCTCTATTAATTTATGATTAATGATATTGGATTCGAGATTTATGTTGTTAAAATTATGTAAATCAGACTAATAAGGTTTATCTAATATTTTAATCATTCAATCCTTAACAGTTATGCTATACAGTCTACATAATACAGTATCCATTTTCTTATCTACCAACCATAAAACTATTACCGAATTTCATAACATATCTAACTAACTATATGTGTATTTTTGATTTTTATTAAAAACTTAATGACATGTATAAAATTTTAATAGTTGGTGTTTTCTTAATTGTTTTAAATATGGCTTGTACAAAAGCTGATGATTTAGAAATTGTAGAAGACCAGGGAGAAGAGGTAACAGTTCAAGATACTGTTAAACAATCAGGATTTTACTTATGTGTTTGAAAATCTTAATTTAGGTTCAAGAAATCATTTGCGTTCCTTTTATCCACAACTGGTAAATAATAATGGAGAATATAATGCTAACTATATAACACAAGAAGAGTTTGATACAATAATAACTTCTTCAAAAGAATTTGGAACCTGGTAATAACCATTAAAAATTACATTATGAAATTAAAGAAAAACATTGCCATAAGTGAAACTGGATTTTTGTTTGACCCAAACTCGGGCGATTCTTATTCACTAAATAGTATTGGTAAAGAAATATTAGAGTTCGTAAAATCAGGAAAATCAAAGAGCGATATTTCATTCCATATACTAAATAAATACGATGCTGATGAATATACATTTGAGCGAAATTTTGATGATTTTGTTGAAATGCTCAACCATCATAAACTTTTAGAAAATGAGTAGGCCAATATATACAATTGCAGTTACAGGGCTTAATAACACTGATAACCCTGGTCCCGGAGTTCCTGTTATTAGGGCATTACGCTGCGCAAAATCATTTGATGTCCGTATAATAGGGTTGGTATATGAAAACCTTGAGCCAGGCATATATATGGACAATGTGGCCGATAAAGTGTATCAGATTCCTTATCCATCGGTTGGATCAGATGCACTTCTTAGCAGAATTGAATATATAAACAGTAAAGAAAACATTGATTTTATTATACCTAATTTCGATGCAGAGCTTTTTACTTTTATAACTTCTCAGGCAAAACTTGAAGCTTTAAATATTAAATCGTTTCTTCCAACAAAACAACAATTTGATGAACGCGAAAAAGCAAATTTAGTAGAGTATGGCGAGAAATACGATATAAAAGTCCCCAAAAGTAAATCGCTAACAAGTGTCAATGATGTTTCTAGCCTACGTGACGATTTTGAATACCCTCTATTGGTTAAAGGTAAATTTTACGATGCTTATATTGCCTACAACTCTGAACAGGTGATTGGGCATTTCAATAAAATATCATCAAAGTGGGGATTGCCTGTAATTATACAGGAATTTGTCAAAGGAACCGAAGTTAACGTTATTGCCCTGGGCGATGGACGAGGAAACACAATTGCCGCAGTGCCTATGCGCAAACAATACATTACTGATAAAGGAAAAGCCTGGGGAGGAATAACTTTAAGTGATGAAAAAATGCTCGATATTACTCACAAGCTTATCAAAAACACGAAGTGGAGAGGCGGTATGGAGTTGGAATTAATTAAAACCAACGAAGGCGATTACTATCTTATTGAAATTAATCCACGTATTCCCGCTTGGGTTTATTTAGCTGTTGAAGCAGGACAAAATATTCCTGAAGCACTTATTAAACTTGCCAATGGTGATGATGTTCCTCCTTTTACAAAATATGATATCGGCAAAATGTTTATCCGCTACTCATATGATTTAATTGGTGACATTGCACAATTTGAAAAACTTAGCATTACAGGAGAGTTATAATTTTAAAAATATAGAAATGATAAAACTTAGATATGAACGACCGATAATAAGCAAGATAAACGCTGGCGTTCCAGATAAATTTGGAATGAAAACCTCAGTTGAAACCCTTAATAAAATTGATACTATCCCTGTTATTGATATTCTTGAAAAATACGGATCACCTGTATTTGTAGTATCAGAGCCAGAGATTAATAAAACATATGAAGAAGTAAAAAGTGCTTTTACCTCACGCTATCCGAAAGTACAATTCGCCTGGTCGTACAAAACAAATTATATTGATGCTGTTTGCAAAATATATCACAAATTAGGATCATGGGCCGAAGTAGTTTCAGGTTTTGAATACCAAAAAGCATTGAGAAATGGTGTTCCCGGTAATGAAATTATATTCAATGGTCCTGATAAAAGTGATGCAGACTTAACCTTAGCCATCGAAAATTTGTCGCTTATCCATATTGACCATTTTGATGAACTATATACTATATTAAAGCTAGCCGATACCAGTGCTAAAAGGCCAAAAGTTGCCATAAGAGTTAATATGAATACAGGAATTTATCCACAATGGGATAGATTTGGATTTAATTACGAAAATGGTGAAGCATGGCAGGCAATCAACCGACTGATGTATAGCGAAAAGGTTGATGTTGTTGGTTTGCATACGCATATTGGTACTTATATTATTACGCCAAACGCTTATGCAGTAGCTGTGTCAAAATTAGCCGAATTGGCCACTTCTTTGAAGAAAAAATTCAATCATGCCATTCAATACATTGATACGGGTGGTGGTTTTGCATCTAAAAACACCCTAAAAGGAGCATATCTTCCGGGTAAAGATACTTGCCCTACTTTTGATGCTTACGCTGATGCTATTACTGGTGCATTAATGAGTGCAAATTTTGCGCCAAACGAATTGCCGACATTAATTATTGAAAGTGGTAGAGCATTGATTGACGATGCCGGTTATTTGTTAGGTACTGTATTGGCAAATAAGCGATTAGCTGATGGAAGACGCTCCACCATATTAGACATTGGCATAAACAATCTGTTTACATCATTTTGGTATGAGCATGAGGTTTTGCCAGTTGAAAATACAACTCAGCAAACTGAAGATACAACCCTATATGGGCCTCTATGTATGAATATAGATGTTATCAGGGCAGCAGTTCAGTTTCCTCTTTTACAAAAAGGCGACAAGGTTGCAATCAGACGAGTGGGTGCGTATAACATGACACAGTGGATGCAGTTTATTACATTAAGACCAAATGTTGTTTTAATTGATGCTGATAAAAAAATGCATATCATAAGAAAAGCAGAAACTAATGCTACTTTCGAGGCACAAGAAGTAGTGCCTGATTACCTTATGAGCTAACGAAAATAGTACTTAAATGAATGAGTTCGTTCGAAAATGAAATTGTTGTATTTCAGTCTAAAGACTGGGAGCTGTAAACTGAATATGACTTTTTATAAAAACAATAATAGTATAATACCAACTAAAAATCTATTGATTTATTAAGCTTATTCTGAAATTTAATTGGTATATCAAATAATATCCTAATCAAATGGTAAGTAAATATTTAGATATAATAGCTCACAGCTATTCACAAATATTCTTTTCAAAAAACAAATACCTGGGGTTAGCAATTTTGTTTGTTAGTTTCTTCGACTTATGGATAGGTCTGATGGGATTGTTATCTGTTTTAATAGCAAATCAAACCGCATTATGGTTTAAATTTAATGAGAAAAATATTACTGATGGTTTTTATGGATTTAATGCTCTTTTGGTAGGTCTTGGTATAGCCGTTTTTTTTATACCAGGAGTCAAGCTTGTTATTGTAGTTGCCATTGCTGCAATATTAACACTGCTAATAACACTGGCTGTTGAGGGAGTTTTAGGCAAATTTCAATTACCTTTTCTCAGTATCCCTTTTCTATTATCGATATGGATTATAGATTTATCATACGGCAATTTAATTGGAATCGGTATAAGTGAAAGAGGTATTTATCATTACAGTGAGCTTTATTCATTAGGTGGACAATTATTGGTAGATCTGCATATTTATCTAAATGAAATTGAATACCCATTCTTTATTAAAGAGTATCTATTATCCCTTTCTGCTATTGCCTTTCAATACAATGAATTGGCAGGATTAATAATTGCTATAGCTATACTTATCAGTTCCAGAATTGGTTTTTCACTTTCAATTATTGGTTTTTATATTGCTATTCTTTTTTACAAATTTGTGGGTATTGATTACAGCGAACTCAGTTATACTTACATTGGATTTAATTATATTCTTACCTCTATGGCTCTTGGTGGTATTTTTTTAATACCCAGTAAATGGTCATATTCCTGGATGCTAATATTGTTGCCCATCACAGTAATCATTACATTTGGCATGAGTCAGTTGTTTTATATTGTGGGATTGCCAATTTATTCGCTTCCTTTTAATATCGTAGTGTTAATGTTTCTCTATGTTTTAAAACTAAGATTAGCAAAAGGGGATATATTAGTTGAACCTATATTTCAGTATAATTCACCAGAAAAGAATATATATCAGCATATTAATATTAAAGAAAGGTTTCCTATACCGTATTACTTGCCGGTATATTTGCCTGTTTTGGGCGAATGGAATATTGCACAAGGACATAACGGTAAATATACTCATAAAGGAGAATGGGCAGATGCGTGGGACTTTATAATATTAGATTCTAATGGAATTCAATTCAAAAATTCAGGTGATTTTTCTGAAGATTACTATTGCTTTAACAAACCAGTTGTTGCCTCAGCCGATGGCACAATTATAGAAATGTATGATAATATTGACGATAATATCATTGGTGATGTAAACACGAAACAAAACTGGGGAAATAGTCTTGTAATAAAGCATAGCGACTATCTATATTCGCAATATAGCCATTTAAAGTCTGAATCATTTAAAGTTAAAAAAGGCGATTTTGTAAAGAGAGGTCAGTTATTAGCATCAGTTGGGAATTCTGGACGATCACCTTTTCCACATTTGCATTTCCAGTTTCAACTAATGCCTTATATTGGTTCTAAAACCTTTAAATACCCATTTGAAGGAATAATAAAGAAAGTAGAATCATATAGAGAAGTTTTAAATTTTGCAATTCCAAGCGAGAACGATAAAGTTTCTAACATTGAACTTAATTCATTGCTTCAGAGTACATTTAATTTTATACCCGGGCAGCGATTAAAATTTTCTGAAAAGGACAATAGATTAACCCAAGTATTTGATGATTCTGAATACCACCATGAATTGGAAGTAAGGGTTGACGTTTTTAATAATTCATATTTCAAATGTTTAAAAACAGATGCTGTGGCATATTTCGATAATAACGGATCCCTATTTCAATTTATAAGTTATGTGGGTAACAAAAAATCATTTTTGTATATTCTATATCTAAGTTTGTATAAATTAGAACAAGGTTTTTATAAAGACTTAACGATTACTGATAATATACCTATTGATAATGTTTTCACACCGGGAAAAAGGTTTTTACAGGATTTTATTGCTCCCTTTTATATTTTCCTAAAAGCTAAATTTAATTTGAGATATTCTTTCATCGATAATGAATTCTCACCTTCGGAAATACAGATTGAAAGTTCTTTCACACTTTCTTCATTAAATAGGGTAATACATGAAAATAAATATAAAATATCAATTGAAAAAAGGGGAATTTCATCTATCGAAACGATTAATAAAAAATGAAGCACTTAGCATTTCATATTTTTTCTCTACTGTTAATAGTTAACATTAGCTGGAATAGCAATAATTTGGCAGCTCAGGAAAAACTTAATTTCAGTCAAATTGATAAACTTACCTATGAATATTATAGTCAAAAAAAATGGGATGAACTAATTAATTTAGGAAAACAATCATTGAAAAATGACATTGATTTTTATTATTTACAGTACAGAATGGGTATTGCATACTATTCACAAAAGAATTATAGAAAAGCTATACCATATTTTGAAAAGGTAGTGGATAAAAGTCCTAAAGATGCAATAGCTAAGGAGTACCTATATTATTCTTATCTACTTGGCATGCAAACAGAAGATGCCAGAAAAATTTTTCTTTCTTTTTACAGAAAGAACAGGGAAAAAGTTAAATTCTATAACTATAGAAAAGCGATTAACAGCTTGGCTTTAGTATATAAATATAGCATGTTTAATGACTATGCAGTAAATAATGTAGTAGTAGAAAATTTGATCCAAAAAGTCAGAAATTCAATGGGTTATTATTCTGTAAATTTGTTAAATTATACAGCGACTTCATCTGTTTTTGATTTCAATTTTTCTTTATTGAATGGGAATAATTCCATATTTGACGCAACCTATTCATCTGAAATTATTGAGGAAAAACTTAATCAGTATCAATTATATTTTTCATGGAATAAAAATTTAGCCGTCGGATCAAATCTAAAACTTGGTATATCATATATGCTAGAAACGATTAAATGGTACGACTCGAAAACTACTTCAGGAGTGAGCCAGGGAAATAAGATACTTATTTACAATGGCAGTACAAATAATTTTGTAATATTTTTATCATATACGAGAAGTATAAAAAATGTGGATTTATCAATTGCGAGTAGTTTTTCAAGCATTAATGCAGAAACTTTGATTCAGCCATCACTTTCACTAACCTATTATCCATTTGGTAATTCATTTCTGTATACAGAAACATCTGCATTTTACCAGTATAACGTTGGTAGTGAAACCTATAATAATCTAATAATTAAGCAAAGTTTAAATTCCAATTTGAACTCAAAGTTAAGTATTAATATTTTCGGTTTATATGGTGAAATTTACAGCTTTGTAGATAATGGTGGCTTGTCAATTTATAACAATTTAGATGCTTTAAATTATTGGTATGGGTTAAATGCAAATTACTCTATTAATAAAACTATGAAGATTTACCTTGTTTTAAGAAACGATGGCATGATAAACCATTATACTCAAGATGGTGTTGTTAATGATAAATCTTACGGTGTAAAATCGATATTAGCAGGGATGCTATTTAACTTTTAATATTAAATATATTTGGATAATGAACAATTTAAAAATTATAAATAAATGAAACACAAAGTTTTAATAGTTGCAATTTTGTTCGCTTCAGTTCAACTGCATTCGCAAGATGTGAAAAAAATTCAGAAAGCATTTGAAAATAGTTATAAACTTGAAAAAGAAAATAAACTTGAAAATTCGATAACTGCTTTGATAGAGGTTTATACTGAAGATTCTTACGAAATTAATATCCGGCTTGGTTGGTTATATTATCAAAAAGGTAATTTTTCGGAATCGGAAAAGTATTATTCTAAAGCAATTAGTTTATTGCCCTATTCTGAGGAGGCTAAGTTCGGTTTAATACTGCCTAAAAATGCTAGTGCTGATTGGGATGGTGTAATAGAAATCTACAAACAAATTTTGACCATATCCCCCAATAATACTATCGCTAACTACCGATTAGGTTTAATTTATTATAATCAACAAAAATATAACGATGCATATGCATTGTTTGAAAAGGTTGTTAATCTTTATCCCTTTGATTTTGATGGATTGTTAATGTATGCCTGGAGTTCTTTACAAATTGGAAAATCAAAAGAAGCACGTATCTTATTCAATAAGGTACTTATGAACTTTCCCAATAATGAATCGGCATTAGAAGGATTGGATATTTTAAATTGATGGAATGAAATTTACTACATTTTGCCAGCAAAGCATTTTCGCAAACAATTGGAATATCAATAAATATATTTACATTTCTAAGATCCTTTAATCGAATATTTTTCTTCCGTGTTGCAGGTTTTTTATGACTATTAGTTAGTTGCTAAAAAGCTTAATTTCGTATTTACCTAACTCTGAACTTGTAACAACTTCATTATTACCACTAAGATAAAGAGGTATTGTTTTTAAGTCCATTTATAAAGGAATAAGTAAACACTTCATTATTTACTTATTTTATAGTTACTCCTACGGCTTCAAAATTATATTCTGTTGTTGGAAACTGAATTGCATCAATTTCTTTCTGACTAAGACCCTCGCTTTTAGCAGCCTTTTTTAACATGTCAACAGAAACTAATTCTTTTGTGCCCACTCCTTCAATAATTGCAGTTTTATCGGCAATATCTTTTGGTACAACAAAAGCTTCATCTTTAAAGGTTACGTGAATATATTGGTTATCACCCATATCCAAATCTAACCAGCAACCGGATGCCTGACACACATCGGCAATACTACCAATTAGCTTGATTTCTACACTGGTAGTTGTATCCAATAAGCCTGGTAAACGACGACAGTCAGCAACCTTTTCCATTATAATTTCTTTTCCAAATGCATTTGGATTTTTTTGTGAAGTAGTTTCAGTACTTTCTTGAGAAGCATTTTTTTCCTGACTATTTTCGCAAGCAGTAAAAAGAGTAACGATTGTTAACAAGGCAAGTAGTTTTTTCATGATCGAATTCTGGTTTATTAGTTGACGACTGATTTAAAAATATGCAGATTGCTTACCAACAATCTGCATACTAAAAGCGATTAATTGTAACTATCTAACTATATTTATATCCTTAACATCTTCAAGTTTCACAGTTCCACCATCGTTTCCCCATGCGTTGAGCACATAATTTATAACATCCACAGCGTCTTTATGAGTATCCACTTGAAAAGGCATAGGTAACACATAAGTTGCGCCATTAACTAACATTTCTTCCTGAGATCCATTAAGCACTTGTTTAACCGCGCGTTTTTTATCAGCCATCAGATAATCAGAACCTTTAAGTGGAGGAAACGCATTTGGAATTCCCATTCCAGTAACTTGATGACAAGCAATGCATTTTGCTGCATATATTTTGGCTCCGTTTGGATATTTGGCTGCGGCTGGATCATCACCAGGTGTTGAACCAAATGATAAAGATGTAGCCATAACTAGTAGTATGCTAAGAAATATTGTGTTTATTTTTTTCATGATTAATTGTTTAAAAATTATAGGTGCAAAGCTACTAAAGAAATTCTATTTAGAAGAGTTCTAAGGTATCTTTTTGTAAAAGATTTAAAGCCAAATACTAAAGAAAAAATTCTTGTTTCTTGGAAAAAAAAGCGATTCACTAACTAATCACTTCCGCAACAGCTCATCCTCTTTGTCTTTCCTACATCATCACTTTTTGCTCCCATTTTCATGCTCTTTTCGTGTGGTACAAGCATTTTTTTTGGAGGGCTAAGATATGGTATGCCAAGTGATAAGCCCCTTAGTATAAAAATTATACCAAGGAAAACAATAAATACTGATACAACTTTGCCGTATTTTTTACGAAAAGCACTTCCAATTAAATTACCAAATAGCGGAATAGCTAACATTATTGGAATTGTACCCAATCCAAAAATAATCATGTATGTAACTCCACTAAAAATGTCGTTTGTATTAATCGCTCCTGCAATTGCTACATAAACCAAACCGCAGGGTAGGAGTCCGTTAAGCAATCCAATAAGAAATAGGGATGGAATTGAACTAATTTCAAATAGTTTCCTAAAGCTACCAATTAATTTTCCGGCATAACCAAAAAAGAATTGTTCAAGTTTTATTTTCCCTCTGAAAATTACAGGTGCAACAACTGATAATATCAATGCTATTCCCAATAATATAGAAGCCCATTGTTGCAGCCCTGCCATTTCAATGCCCTGACCCAATAACCCGAAAATTGCCCCTAGTAAAGCATAGGTAATAACACGTCCGATATTATAAGTTATTCCTCCTACTATTCGGGAGGTTACGCTCTTGTTTCCCAATGGTAGCGCAATGGCAATGGGTCCACACATTCCGATACAGTGTAGGCTACCCACTATGCCAGTCATTAATGCAAATATGTATAATTCGTACATGGCTTATTTTACAAAATAGACTTGTTCAACATAATAGTCCTTGTTCAAGTGTTTCCAACTAAACTTAACAATGTATTTACCGATAATAAATTCACTTTTTGGAAGTTTTATTTTTTTTTCTTCAGTAATATTCAGGTTGTAAACCCTATCGGATGTATTATCAGAAGGTCTGAAAAAAGTTACAGTACCATCTTTAGCCTGAATATCAGGCATTTCAATAATTACATTTTCTCCTTCTTGGGATATACTAAAAACGGCATTTATGTTTTTTGCGTTATTAACAGCGTTAATTCTACTTTGGTATTTAAGACCCTTTGGATAATAATCCTTCTCAACTAGCCCAATATCATAACTAAAACTCATGTAAACAAGAGTTAGGATAAATAATATAAAAACTATTATCCAAATAGCCAGTTTAGTTCCCCAGTTCCATTTTGTTTTCATAAAAATATTTTACTAATTTTTGAAATTCCTATTAAGCATTTTTGTCATCCTGGAGCGAAGCGAAGGATCTCTTATTTTAATTATTTACTGTCAATTTTAGATTCCGGCCACTATTAGTCAGGCAGGCTTCATTGCATTCAGAATGACAAATACTTCAATCGCATTTCTCAATAATATGCTATTTTCTATCCAATGCACTTGGACCAACAAACGAACTGGTATAAGTGTCAACTAGTATACCATCTTTATACAAACCAAAAACAACAGGAGTATTTGACGATAGCAACTGATCCTTACTTATTATCACAAGAAATGTTCCTTTACCAACTTCCCCAACTTCAACTGGCACATTCTCCTGAATATGTTGAATTCTACCATTATGTGATTCCAGTATGTACTCTATTTTTAAAGTCTCGGATGATTTATTTACAAGATTGTAATTATAGATATTGCTTAAACTATCTGAACCGTAATTTTGAAAAAGAGAGCCTCTCGCACGAAGTATTGTCGATTCAAAATCACCTCGAAGCATGAATAAGTATCCAACAAAGAACATTAGCAGTACCAGAACGATTGAATATGCAATTGATCGAGTGTTAAAAATTGAATGATGGCCAGTTTCAATGCCAAGTTCTGAATCATATCTTATCAGGCCCCTTGGTTTTTTAACTCTATCCATAACTGCATCGCAAGCATCAATACACGCGGTACAGTTGATACACTCTAATTGTGTTCCATTTCTAATGTCAATTCCTGTTGGACAAACTACTACACATGCTTTACAATCGATACAGTCGCCTTTTTCAATCTCTCCCTTTTTGTTTATGGGGCCACGAGGTTCACCTCGTTTATAATCATAACCAACAATTATTGATTTTTTATCCACCAGAACTCCTTGCAATCTGCCGTAAGGACAAGCAATAGTACAAACCTGCTCCCGGAAAAACGCAAATACAAAATAGAATACTCCGGAAAATATTAATAATCCAAGATAACCACTTAAATTATCAATTGGACCTTCTTTTAGAAAACTAAAAATGCTATCAATACCTATCATATATGCCAAAAAGGTAGTGGATGTTACTATGGCAATTAGGAAGAATATGAAATGTTTAAGTGATTTTTTCCAAAGCTTTTCAAAATTAAGAGCTTGATTATTAAGTCTTCTTTGTGCTGCAGCGGTTCCTTCAATTAAATATTCAATTTGCCGAAAGACAAATTCCATGAATATGGTTTGCGGACATATCCATCCACAAAATATGCGCCCGAAGATTACCGTAAAAAAGATGACGAAAACGACGCCAACGACCATAAAGATTACAAACAAGTAAAAATCTTGTGGCCAAAACGGGAATCCAAATATAATGAATCTTCTTTCCAAAACGTTGAACATCATAAACTGGTTACCGTTAACCTTGATGAAAGGATTCGCAACCAAGACCAACAGCAAAAAATAACTAACCCACTTTCTATAGTCGTAAAATCTGCCCGAAGGTTTTTTAGGTAAAATATATTTTCGGTTTCCTTCTTCATCAATCGTTCCGATGGTATCTCTAAAAGTCTGGTCTGGTAATTTTGACATTTGTATTGATTTTTTGTCTAATCATAAAATATTTGCCAAGGATTTTAACCTCAACAAAGATTTTAAAAGTAAACTACTGTTTCATTATAATTATAAAAAAATATTTATTTTTTTACTGATGTACTGTCACTTACTTCAGCAACAGAGGCATCAACTTTAGGAGCAGTTGAATCTATCCAAATTTCGCCTTCAGATGGTTTGGGATCTTTTGGATTAGTTCCTTTTAATGACAGTACATAACTGGCTACTTCCTGCATTTCTTTAGGTTTCAATGTTCCTTTCCAAGCAATCATTCCCTTTCCATCTCTTCCACCATTTACCAGAGTGTGAAATATATTTTTTATTCCACCACCCAAAATCCATTTGTCATCAGTTAAGTTTGGCCCGATTTGTCCTCCTGCATCGGCTCTGTGACAAGCCACGCAATTAGTGGTGAAAATTACTTTACCGGCAGCTAAATCTGCTGCATCAGTCAACAATATAACTGTTTTTTCATCCATTAAATCTGGAGCTGTTTTTTTGTATTCTGCAATATCAATTTGGGCTTGAGCCATTTCTTTTTTCAATTCCATTTCTTGATTATCTGAGCCCATTAATTCAAAACGAACTAAGTATACTGCAGCAAAAACGATACAAGCATAGAATGAATAAACCCACCAAGGTGGCAAATTGTTGTCCAACTCCTTGATACCATCATAATCGTGATCCAATAATAACTGACCTTCGTTTTCAATTGGCATGGATTTAGTGAGTTTTTTCATCAAATCTTTATACCAACTGCTCTCCGTAAAACTAACGTTGGAAGTTTCGGATAATATTGACTTTTGTTCGTCGGTCAACAATTGATAAGTAACCGTATCCACTGCCTTAAAGGTTATTTCTATGGCTATTAAAAGGAATAAAAACACAAATAGAAACAAGGATACCATTGGAAACTTTATGAAAGCAGGTCTATCTTCTGAATCAATAAGATATTCAATTGCACCAAGAACAGCAAAGAAAACAAGTATTACTCTTAAATATGCCGGGATTAATTTTTTCATTTTTTAAATATTTTGTTCCTCACCCCGACCCTCTCCAAAGGAGAGGGAGTCGAAACTGGAATTATTGTTGTTTATTTATTTTATTAGGCAATAAAAATTTAATTACTTACTTCCCATATTAAGATGTTCCTTCGTTCAAGGGCATTTCACTCAGCTCTTTAATTTTTTCTTTATTGTATGAAAAAACCCA
>JABMPH010000505.1 GCA_013203805.1 Bacteroidota bacterium
GTATATATATTATTTGCAATATCAAACTGACGCTGAAAACTAATTAATTCACGTTGTGTAACAGGCAAAAAGCTTGCTCTTTTTGTAATTTTTTCGATGCGACTATTAATATCCGTAAGCATTTCATCAGAATTATCAATAATATTACCAATGTTACCAAGTATCGCACTTTGGGTACTTCTGATTTGAGTATTAATACTTATTATTGAAGGACTTTTTTCTGTTGAATACAATAAGGTTTCTGCCTTTTTGCTGAAAAGCTCAATTAGCTGACCAACAAGGGCGTTTAGCACAGGGTCTTCAATTCCCATGGCTGATGGAGCAACAAGTTGATCTATCTTTTCAGAATTCTTCTGAATATAATTCTTTAGGTTATTATAATATCTCGATTTTACCTCAAGTACAGCTTTTTCTTTCTGAAGATCTTGAATATATTCAAAAACCTGTTGGGTCTGAAAACTCATATCCATAACCTCATTAGCTGATTGAAAAGTTTGAAGATCATTTTCAGCAGCAGTTAATGTATCTGCAATAACCCCTAATTGATTATCAATAAATTGTATAGTGTTTGAAGCTATTTGATTTTTTTGATCAAGACTACGCTGAAGATAAACTGAGGTTAACATATTAAGGAAATTAACCGCTTTTTTTGTGTTGTTATTTTTAAGTTTTATTTCAAGTATAGACGCTTCCCTGTTAATCGGTTCTATTTCAAAGCCCCTAAATGCAGCTGTTAAGCTTAGATAATCATTAAATATGAAATAATAAGAGGCATCCAAATCACGCTCAAGTTCAAATTTATCTGTTAATATTATCTTAAATGAAACATATTCATTTTCAACAAATTCGCCAAACCGGTATGTTTTATTCCATTTTACTTTTTCCAATTCCGAATCATCCCACTTGGACTTTGAAAAATTATACTTCCTTATTAGTTCACCTTCGGCTTCAATTGTGTATTCGCTGCTATTTAAAAATTTCAGGTTAAATTTTAATCCTACGGCCTGCGCCACACTTGTGTCAATAATAACCTCAAATGGAGCTGTTTGATACATTTCTTTATTTATCAAACCGTCATCTGAAAAATAAGCTATTTCAAAATCAAGTTCATGAATAGCGCGATAGGATAATGAAAAAGAGGTTAAAATTCCTATTTCATTTTCAACATTTTGCTGATTGTTACTAAGCCCAAGCCCTCCGAGCATTGCTGATGGGTCCATTGAGCCTTTATCATCCTTTACAAGTACGGTTGTGTTAACCTCGTAAACAGGGGTGGTATATTTGTTAAAAAGAAATGCCACTACAATTGCCACAAAAACAGTGAGGGCAAATAAATACCAATATCTTACAAACTTAAAAAACAGAGCTTTTATATCAATGCTTTCTTCATGCTGCTGAATTCCTTCAAAATTTTCGATGGCCATTACTTATTATTTTTGTATGTAAGAAAGGATTAATACTGTGGAGGAAATAAATCCAAAAATAACACCATATGGGAAGTTTGCAAAAGTAAACTGCTTTCCTTTAACCGGTTGAACATAAAGAATATCATTGGGTTTCAAATAAAAATAATTTGACTGTAATAAATCTCTTTTTGTCATGTCCACATAAACCACTTCGGAGCCTGATTTAGTTTGCCTGATGATTGCAATCTTATTTCTGTTGGCAAAATCGGTTAAATCACTGGCCATGGATACAGCTTCAAAAATATTAATATTATCTTGGTAAATTTTATATTGTCCCGGCCTATTTACTTCACCAAGCATAGTAATATTATAATTTACAAGTTTAACAATTACGATAAACTCCTTCATATAAGTTGTCAACCGCCCTGTAATTTCGTCCTTTATTTCCTCAGTACTGAGGTTTTTAACCAGAATCTCACCAATCATCGGAAAATCGAGGATCCCAGCTTCGGAAACAGTATAACTGTTAAGATATACTGATGCGTCATTATTAATATTTTGAGAGCCTCCGGAAGTCAGTGGATTCAATAAAAAAGTTGTTTTCTCATCAGGTGTAACAACACGTATATAAAGATTGTCGCCAGATTGAACCTTATATTCAATTTTACGCTCATTTTTAAATGTAGTTAATGTGTCGGTTTCGTTTTGTACTTGTAAATACAACATTTTCTTCTGTGGTATGCACGAAGAAAACATCAACGATAGAACACCAACCCACATTATCAGTTTAAATGTACTAAGGAAATATTTTTTCATCAATAAATATCTGTTTGTATTATCAATTTTACTAGTTCGTTTTTGGTTTGGTCGGTGCAAATCTACAGTTTTTTTAAGAATGTATAAAAAAAGAAAAAATATATGACATATTTAAATCCCCACATACAACATTTGGATAAATATTTACCTTTGGTAAACCTTTCTAAATAACATAAAAAGACTAACTATCATGAATAGAGTTTTATCAATAATAATTACATTAATTGTTGTAAGCTGCTATGGGCAAGAAACCGGAATGCAAAAATACGGTCATACAATACCTTCTGTTTATTCAGGAATATTACCTGATAAAATTGGAGAACTCTATTTTGTTTCTGTAAAAACAGGTGATACCTCATGGATGCTTAAAAAGGAAACTTTCTATACTTTAGATAATATTCGTATTAATCCGGAGGGCACTGAAAAGGGATTACTTTTTGATTTTAAGAACAAGGATTTTTATGGCTCGCTTTATTATGGTTTATATCCTAACGACCATGCCAAATATTCTCAGCCGGTATATTTTAGGCAGAATTCGAAAATCATTGGAGGAAAAGCGGAAATCGATATTAGTGAACTGCGCGGGAAATATGATATTGCCGGATGGGAAACTGAAGGTAAAGCACGTGTTGGTTATAGAATAGCTGACAATTATGGCAAAATTATATATGATGGAGTTATAGATATTGTTGGAATATCTCCGTTTGTTATAGGCACTTCAGTTATAGCAGGGCCTTATATTAACAATGTAACTGATAGTTCAGTTGTGATTACATTTGAAACAAACAAGAGTTGTAACCCCTCAATTATTGTTGATGAAAAAAATTACATTGATCAGGAATTAACAGAAGAAGGTTTACGTCATGAAATAATTATTAATAACCTGAGGTCAAACACCAAGTATGATTATACAGTCAACTATGGGGATAGTCAGTTAACCTACAGCTTCAAAACAGCTCCTGATGTAGGAAGCAGAATTCCGTTCACATTTGCCTACACTAGCGATTCAAGAGCCGGAAATGGAGGTGGAGAAAGAGATCTTTATGGTGTTAACGCTTACATTATGAAAAGAATGGCCGTGCTTGCAGCATCAGAAAATGCATCGTTTTTCCAATTTACAGGTGATATGATTGTTGGTTACTCATCAAATATAGGACAAACAAACCTTGAATATGCAAACTGGAAAAAAGCTGTTGAACCTTATTGGCATTATTTACCATTTAATGTAGGAGTTGGAAATCATGAAGCACTGGTAAATATTTTTGGCGATGGGAGTCCTTTTGGAATATCCATTGATAAATTTCCATTTAGCACAAGTTCAGCAGAAACTATTTTCTCGAAAAACTTTGTAAATCCCAAAAACGGACCACAAAGTGAAGATGGTGGATATTATGATCCCCATAATGATAAGCTTGATTTTCCAGAATATGGCGAAACTGTGTACTCGTATAACTATGGTAATACAGCAATTATAGTACTAAATTCAAATTATTGGTATACTCCGTCAGTAGACTTGATTCCTGAAATAGGTGGTAATCCACATGGATATATCATGGATAATCAGCTTCAATGGTTTGAGGACAGAATAATGGAGCTAAATAATAATCCTCACATAGATCATATATTTGTTACTATCCATACTCCGGCATTTCCAAATGGCGGGCATGCCTATAACGACATGTGGTATTTTGGCAATAACCGAATACGACCAACTGTTGCCGGAGTTCCTGTAAAGAAGGGAATTATTGAAAGACGAGATAAGTTCCTTAACATTATGATCAACAAAAGCGATAAGGTAATTGCCTTACTTTGTGGTGATGAACACAACTACAGCCGTATGAAGTTAACAAATAAAACCCAAATATATCCTGATGGTTACAAGGGTAAAAAACTGAAGGTGAACAGATCATTTTGGCAAATAACTAATGGATCAGCAGGAGCCCCCTATTATGGACAGGAAAAATTACCGTGGTCGGAATCCGTTGAAAAATTCTCAACTCAATATGCTTTAATGCTATTTGATATTGACGGAAAAAAGGTATCACTAAGGGTTATAAATCCAGATACACTTGAGGAAATTGAGACCGTTGATTTAAATTAGGAAGCGTTCAATAAGGATCAATTTTAGTTCATCCCATACTTCAAAAATGTATCATTATATTTTTTAAACTATTGCGTGTTATAAGATTTATATACTTTTGCAGCTTTTAAAAACTTAATTGCCTGACCAATCAGGTAAAAAACTAATATTATTACTATGGCTAAAAATCTCGTGATAGTGGAGTCACCTGCAAAGGCAAAAACAATTGAAGGATTTCTTGGAAAGGATTATGATGTTCGATCAAGTTTCGGA
>JABMPH010000506.1 GCA_013203805.1 Bacteroidota bacterium
CAGTATCTCTTACCTTTTCAACAAAGCCGTTTACATCAATATTACCAAACCCGTAATTCGGGTTGAAATTATTGCCTGCACTGTTGGTAACCCAACCATTGAAACTTGTTTCACTTTTGTCATCGGCATCGACAACCCGGCATGTGGTTGCCAAAGCATGTTTAGCCATTCGTACGCACATATGTGGTTGGATTTGTTTGGCTAATGCCATTGCGCCTGAAACAATTGGTGCTGTTGCAGAAGTGCCGTTAAAAATGCTGGTATAGTTTTGATCGGGAAATATGTCAAATATACCTTCAGGATTCCCTGGATTAAAACCTAGATCATCCACACGGTCAAGTGTGAGTATTAAAAAGCCTGTAAAATCTGTACGGGCTGCAGGTGTGGTTAAAAAAATGGAGGTTCCGTAATTACTATAATCAGCAAAGATTCCATCACTACCAAGGGCTGCTACAGTTATAACCGAATTAAGGCTGTTTCGTTGCATACGATTGGTATCGCCATTAGGTGAACCACGGAAGTTTCCAGCGGCAAACGCATGAATTATGTTATTTTTTGCTGTATTATTGAGACCATCAATTACCATTTGATTCTCTTCAATAAAAGGCGGTACCCGTGCATAACTGTGATTTTTTATTTGGATATCCGGTAAGTCATTTATAGCTCCGTCGATATCTACTCCACTGGCCCAATAATAGGCGTCACGATAATTTAGATTGCTGTCATCAGTTACCTCGTTAGTAGGATTACTAACTCGTAGACCTGCTGAACCGGAAAATGGAGCTAAACCTGTTATACCAATGCCATTGCCTCCACGAGCGGATGATACACCGGCAACTGCTGTGTCATGATTATCCATGTCACTTTGAGGACCTTGTGGTGAGTCTGCTAAACTTGAATCTTGACTAAAGTTTTTGCTTAACTTTTCGCGATAATTTTCTACAAGGTCAGGGTGATCGCCTGCAATACCGGTAAGCCCTACAATACCAATGACAACTCCTTCACCTGTGAGACCTTTATTCCAGCTTCCCTGTACATTTGAATCCAGGCCTACATTGGCTGCATTAATTTTAACTACATTATTACTAACTCCCACTTCAATTGTTAAACTTTCAGGTGCCTGGTTAACAAAATACCACTGTCCGGGAGAACCTGGTAATGTATCAGGTTCATAACCGAAAAAAGGATCGTCGGGTACAAAAGGTGTTAATTGAGCTAAAGATACTTTTGGTACAAGAATAAATAGAACAATTATTAGCGTAAGAATATAACTAGTTACTTTATTAAGCATGGTTTTATACCTCTTTTAATGTGAAGGATGCGAATTTTATAATAGTAAAATCCGTGATATTAAACGAATAATCAGTCCATATCAAGTAAAAACTATTTAGTTATATCTGTTTGACTAAATAGCGAATTATTTCATCTGAAATTGCCTTTTTTTTCTGACCACCATAATTCATGAAAATTAGGATTGCACTATTTTTCACAGGAGCAATTAATACTTTAGCATGATTATAATTATTAGATCCTGCATGGGTTAAAACCATACCGTCGGCCCATGATCGGTTTAATCTGATCCATCCTCCGTACGTATATTTTTGTTTAGGGTATGGTTTATGAAGTTTAAAAAAAATATCAGGTTCAAAGAAGTTTGATTTTTCATTCGATCCATCCAAATGCAGTTTAATAAATTTCAGCCAATCGCCAATTGTGCAGTGAACAGACCCTGCCGGTCCAATAGTTGGAGGGTTATCAACATTGCATGGTGTTAATACATCCTCTAAAAAATTATGTCCCCAAGGTTGGTTTGGTTTTTTTAATAAATCAGGATTAGCAGGAGAACCAAAACCTGAACTATTCATTTTTAATGGTTTAAACAGCTTTTGTTTTAACAAGTTTTCCCATGAACTGTTGCTTATTGTTTCAAGGATCGCTCCAAGTATAGTGTAACCTGCATTACTATAAATGAACTTACTTCCAGGGGCGGCAAAAGGCTTACGTGTTAGCATTTCCAGGCACAATATTTTTCTGCCTTCAACAGGATCCAGGGTTTTATCTTTTATGATATTCCAGAGTTTACCATCAATGAAATTTATAAGATCGTTTGAAATACCTCCACGATGTGCTAGTAGCATTTCAATTGTGGTTGACTCATAATCGGGATGTACATATGGGAAAAGAGCTTTTAATTTTGTCTTCCAACTTAAAAGTCCATCTTTAATGAAAATGGCTACCAGTGTAGCAGTCATTGCTTTTGTACACGAACCTATATGGTACTTATCATTTGGTGTTACACGTGTTGAAGTAGATATCTTTCTAACGCCTTCTACATATATATCGGTTAAATTTCCATCTTTAAGTAATGCGTACCCGACTGAGGGTAATTTATACTTTTTGATGATTCTGGAAATCATCACAGAGTTATTTGTTGTATTTGTAAATGGCACGTACAATAAAAACTAAATGACAAAAACAATGAAGATATTAATTTCTATTGCTTTCGAATTTTAATATTTTTATTA